>JBEQLH010000245.1:0-3107 GCA_040326075.1 Anaerolineales bacterium | reverse complement strand
CCTAACCCCTCAACCAATCGTTACTCTCTTTACGGTTACCTTCTTCAAGGCTTGGGTATCAATTGTGATACCCAGGCCTGGCATATCTGGGACATTGATCGTGCTGTCTGGATTGAGCTCGAAACGTTCATTAGTGATATCTTCAGCATAATATCTGTCCGTAGCTGAGATATCACCTGGAAATACAAATCCTGGCAAACTGGCCAACGCCAGGTTTGCTGCTCGTCCAACCCCTGTTTCCAGCATGCCACCACACCAAACAGGAACATCTTCCGCAAGGCATAAATCATGAATGGCTATTGCCTGGCTGAGCCCACCTACTCGGCCTGACTTGATGTTGACCACCCCGCAGGCCTTCATTTCCAGCGCTTGCCGGGCATGCCGCAATGTCACAATGCTTTCATCAAGGCAGATTGGGGTCTTGAACTGCACTTGTAAGCGACTGTGGTCCCAAAGGTCGTCTTCTGCCAGAGGTTGCTCGATCATCAACAAATTCAGCTGGTCCAAGGGGAGTAAACCCTGTGCAGAATCAGGGTTATATGCCGAATTGGCATCAACCTGCAATCTCAGGTCTGGAAACTCGTCACGCACTGCTTGGACGTCAGAAATATCTCGACCAGGCTTGATCTTGAGCTTAACCCGACCGTACCCCTGTTCCAGGTAGTCTCCTACAACACCCACCAATGCATCTGGTGATTCCTGAATGCCTATCGATACGCCTACCTGCACCTGGTCACCTTTTCCCCCGATCAACTCTTGAAAATTTTTCCCTTCACTTTTACCCAACAAGTCCCAATAAACCATCTCCAGACCAGCTTTAGCCATCGGATGACCCCGCACATGGGCAATGTGGTTTTGGACTTCCTGAACGCTCTGAAAATCCTGGTTCAAGATTGCCGGGATCAGAAAATCCATCAGAATATGCCAGGCAGTACCTGCAGTTTCATACGAATATCCCGGATCTCTATCAGCAACGCACTCACCGTAGCCGACCTGCCCCTCAGCTCGGGCTTCCAATAAAATGCACTCTCGCTCTTGGGAGCGACCGAAGGAAGTCTCAAAAGGGGACTGCAACCGCATTCGTAAATGGTACAACGCGACCTGAGAAATGTTCATGCGCCACTCCTATAAAGTCCCGTCTCCATGACTGAGCACATAATAACTGCGAGGGTTAATTCCCGGAAGATGCACAAAATCCGTAACAAGGTAACCATCATCGAAAAGATGCTCAAATATGCTGCGGGTATGTAAACGCCATTCCTTGGCTAAATCAATGTTTACGGCCTTCATTGCCATAAAATCCGCAGGTATCTCAACTAAAATAATGACGGATTCAAACTCTCCATGGTCATTTTTTGGAGGGAAATTGATCGATGCCGATGGCACAGGCAAACCTTGACCATCGATATGAGTAGGATTGATGATCTCTGCACCAGCTGCAAAAAAATGAGCCAGATCCAGGCGGAGTCGTGGCTTACTGCTCAATCGCCTACCAACTCGGCCTGTGTTTACCCACCAATCAACCTCAAAGCGATCTGAGGAAACTCCAATATTGAGTCCATCCCGCATCTCACCATATACGTCACGATGGTAAATATTGCACACTGCTCCCAATCGAGCGATGTTCAAATGAGCATTCCGACTGAGAAGTGGATCATATGTCCAGGTTATCCTATCTATCTCCTGATGACGGACCATTTGCCATTGGGCACGCTTGAGTGCAAATCCCAAACCTCGTCCACGAACATCAGGGTGGACAGCCAGCATATGGGAACAATGTTTCGGGCGCGGTCCATCAGGGGTAGGATATAAGCCAGGGAAACCGAAAACGAAACCACTTAGACTTTCGTCTGCAAATCCGGGTTCGCTGGGTAGAAAAGCTCCAACCACCAAACCACCATTATGAACGGCTGTCGTCAACAAGTGGACAGGCACGACATCTGTCTCACTCCCTGGCCAGACGACACGCTGCAGCTCTTCCACCATCTGCAGCTCTTCAATCGTATCTAAGAGGCGAATATGCCATTTATCCATAGTAAAATCACTCGCTTCATAAAGGGAGTTATGATCAATCCCGGTATCGCCTCAGCAATGATCGCCACATATCCCGCCGCCAGTCATGTGCATCCAGGTATGCCAGCCTTTGCGAAAATCGGGACGGCATCAAGTTAAATAAGCGCGGAATTGCGTCGAGGGAACTGGCTCGATTTGTTGCCAGATAATCTAGCCAATAAACTGATACCGGTGTCGAAGGTAGGAGGTTTTCCAAAAATACTGTCAGTGCTCTTAAATAAGGCTGCCGGAGATGAATTAATTTCCGCTGGATACCCAATTCCTCCATGATTATCTGAGCTACTTGATTAAATGTTAAATATTCGGGACCACCGATTTCATACATTTGATTGAAGGTACGTTCATCCTCCAACGCCCAGGTTAAGCAGGTCGCCAGGTCCTCCACCCATAATGGCTGCAGCAGGCTCTCCCCATCCCCCGGAACAAGGAAAAATCGTGGAATGGATGCGAGCAATTGTGCCAGACCAGTGGTGAATCCATCATTACGACCAAAAACGATCGCCGCCCGCATAATGGTATAGTCTAAACCACTCCTGCGGATATACTCCTCGGCTATGGCTTTGGCTTTGAGGACCGGATAAGCCGAAGCACGATCGGCGCCCAGGTGACTGACAAAAAACAGGCGTCTAACTTTCGCATCTGCCGCTGCCGCGACAACATTCTGGGTCCCACGAATGTCAATCTCCATCAAACTGGCATATGCACCCCGCCACTCAGCACCAGCCAGGTGGTAAACGGTATCAACCCCAACCATGGAGGCTCGTAAACCGCGTTCATCCGCAAGGCTGCTCACTGCTACTTCAACTGGGACACTGCGCGGCAGGTTGGGTGACTGTGATGAAGCTCTGAGCAAGATGCGCACATGATAACCAGCCTCTGCCAGGTGGCGCACCAAAGCTTGCCCAATGAAGCCAGTCCCTCCGGTTACCAGTATTGTGTTCATAAATTTGAAGATGCGGTAAGTTCCCCAAGACCAACTGCATTGTTTCCTTAGGAAGGTTGGACTCTCCGGATTATAGCATGCTCATCAGGAG
>JBEQLH010000053.1:0-14789 GCA_040326075.1 Anaerolineales bacterium | reverse complement strand
TGCAAGATTTGCTATCAGGGGATTGGTTTATTACTGCTTCCCGATCGCATGCCAAAGGCCATAATGCTTATCGCGAGTCCCCCGACGATGGCAAGGCCACCGACCAAATTTGCGTAAGCACCTGGAGGTAGTCCGAGATTACCAAGCACGACAAGTCCAAGTAAGATGATCACGGCACCCACGACCGCGAGACCACAACCTCCACCCTTGAGAGCCCTTGCTATTTCAACAAATCCTAATGTGACCGCACCTATTCCAACGAACAGTAAGAGAGTTCCCCTGATAACAGAGAAGGCAGCCATTGGTGCCATAAAGATAAAAATACCGATCAGGATACCCACAATGCCCATCAGCAGCTTGTATGGCCAGTCCTCTCTATCGATAAAGATGCTCACAATCCCAAGACCCGCCTTGATCAGGAAGAAAATCCCCAACAAACGCAGCAGGAGATTCCCCGATTTATCAGGTACTGCGATTATTAGAATGCCGACAATAATTGCTGCGATACCCTCCAACAACACAACCCACCAAGAGACACCTTGCGACTCGAAGAACCTTTCTCTGACTGTCATAATCTTCTCCTTATATTAATTACCTGGAACATGTATCTTCTGAACAAAGATGATGGTTAATATGAAAAGCTTCGCTATACCTGATCAATTGTAATAATTATAGCATCCTAATCAAAGGAGCAATCTGCCTTAAATAATGAAAATCCCATCATCGCTCCGGCTGGGTGAAGCACCTCAATATTATGTTTAACCTTTACCTTCCTCCAGCAATTTGCGAATGGCTTGAACCTCTTCAAGCATGGCAGCATTGACATCTGGGAGCGGCTCACCCTGGCCAGCGGTGGCGGGCATTACGCCGCGGAAGCGGCGCAGCTCAGATACCACAATCTCGTAGATTTCTTGAACATTCTCCATGCCGACCAGTTTCTCCTCTGCGCCGGATTGCCCGCTCATTCCGGCAGTTTGAATGTTCAACGAGCCGAGTTTGAAAATCCACCGGTCGAGGATGTCGCGTTTTACGGTGATATTAGTCACTGTGCGGTAAGGGACATGCTTAACTGAGTGGGTAATGATGCCTACATGCACGATCACCTCATCCTCCAGAATCTCGTATCGTAAACTGCGAAAATAAGGTACCGATAGGATCATACCCACCAACCAAAATAGCAGGTCACCGAAAAACACGATGGCGAAGATTACCAGTCCTTTATCGAGATCATCGAGGCTGATCAAAATCGCTAATATACCACCGGCGAGCAGTACGAGAAAAGCGATCAGGGTGATGCTCACCAGCATCTTGATCTGGTATTTTGGATGAGGGGTGAAATCTTTCTGCGGCATGGTTAGCTCCTCTGTGGGATCTGGATTAATATTTCTATTAGAGATACTGATATCAGCAATCTTAAGGTTCAGATTGTCATTAAAGAGGGATGATCTTTGGACGGATATCAATCAATATCTAACGATAAAATTGATGAGGGATCTAGGTGGCAGCCCTTTAACTTTCGGATATTTTTGGGTATCAGATTAACCTATAATTATCCTGAGATCTCACGATCTGATTTACTTTTATCCGGGGTGGATTTTAGATTTAGAAGGTGGAGTTCTCCTTTATTTTTTGGATAGGGAATGTAAATCAACAACACATAACGTATGCGCTATAATGATCCGATGAATGTTTCACCAAGGATTGGATGCACCTCTTGCAGTGAACCGGTAAGCAAATGGTCAGGTAATAATTAAGAAAGACATGGAGGCATGGGATGAACAGAGAAGGATTCCGCAAATACTTGGATAGCAAGGATCTGACCGAAAGTGAAATCGAGGGATCAATCGAGATCGTTGAAAGCTACGAAACCTTTCTGGGCGGGATTGGGGGCCAAAAAACGCTTGGAAGTTCAACTCGTGAGGAAGTACAAGATTTTGCAGTTTCCATGATCGACCGAGAGTTAAATAGCTACGAGAACTTTGTCGCCTTGGCGCTTTACGGTCTCTTTATTGAGAATAATGGTTTGTATTTGGGTGTATTGGAGCTATTGGACGGAGCTGAAGCTCTTGATAACCTGTATATCAAGGTGGGCGAAAGCGAAGGAGATGCAAGAAGGGATGTGATTTTCGAGGGGATCGAGCTGCCCCCACTGGGGAATCCAAACTCAGAGAAACCGATTGTTATGCAGGCTGTATTGGAACGATTGGAGGATCAACTTGATCCTGAGACCTGTAAACGGATTTTGGGCTCCGGTTTGCGTGATCTGAATGATGAGAGGTACCTGGAAGACAAGAGGAGATATGAAGAGTCCAGCAATATCGATGAGTATCTGGAGAAGAAAGGGGATGATTTCATTGCCCAGCTGGAGCAGATTAAAATTGAAAAGAAGTTGTTCTTCAACCAGGAGATCACGGATGAGGTAATTGCCTTTGTCGATAGCGTTCCAGAGATACGACAAGGAGTGCGAGAGGGCAACATCATTTACGATATTAAAATTCCACACATGACAATTGAGTATCTGGCGGAGTCAGACGAGGCCAAGAAACGATATTACTTTTGTCATTGCCCGTGGGTTAAAGAGTCATTGAAGGAAGGTCCGTCGCAAATACCGGTAACTTTTTGTAATTGCAGTGCAGCGTTCCACAAAAAATCATGGGAAGTGATCTTCGAGCGGACCCTTGAAGCTGAAATCGTTGAATCCGTGCTGCAGGGAGATCTTTGGTGTAAAATCGCCATAATGCTTCCGGAGAGTAAAATAAAGTGTTGACTCATCATCACAGAGAATAACCATTGCAATTTCTGAAAAGAGTGCGAGGATTTTCCCGCACTCTTTCATTTTTCCAGGTACAGGTTTAATGTCATAATAGATGTAGATCAGTTCTGATTTGAGAGATTAATATCTGTGAGCAGGGTTAATTTTCTGCCAATTTCGAAAATAACATATTATGGATTGAAGGTTATGTCTGACAGAGGCAGCAGACCAGACTCAGGAGAATCGGGTTTTGAAATTGTAGATCTCAATTATGTCAGTTTGTATTATGAAGATTTCCAAGAAGCAATCACTTTTTACGAAACTGTATGTGGTCCCCCAGAAAATGTGGATGAGGACGGCAAGATTTACGGCCGGCGGATGTGAGCAACGTGGCTGACTTTATTCCCCAGTAAGGAGGGAACATATAAGGGCAGCAATCCGCTAAATTCCGAATTCGCAATTCAAGTATTGAGGCCAGAAGAAGTGGATGTTCCCCATCAATTATTGATAAATCCTGGAGCTAAAAGTTGTTGGGCACCTGAGGATACATCGATGTATGAAGAGATGTGAACCTCTTGCCTTGATGATCCATTCGGAGTGCGGACTGATGTTTATTGCCCCTTGGAATTATCCCAGGGTGATTGATTTGGGTATTGGAATTTGGTATATCAGGCAATTGGAGTCGTCAGATGATTGAAAAGACTTTTCACACAAAGGATGTAACCATCAACTATGCAGAGGCTCCTTCATCTTGTCCACCTCTGATCTTGCTCCACGGTTATCCAGGTCGCTGGCAGGAATTCCTACCCATCATGCCAGACCTTGCATTCAGCTACCATCTTTACGCGTTAGATCTTCGCGGTCAGGGAAAATCTGGCCGAACGGCTGGTCAGTATCACTCGAAATTTTTCGGCAAAGATTTATTATCTTTTCTAAAACATGAATTTTCCGAGCAGGTCATCCTGTTTGGAATGTCTGCTGGGGGGTTAGTTGCCCTCGATGTTGCTGCTCAAGTCCCTGGAAGAGTGAAGGCGCTCATCTTGGGTGATTCACCGATTGATTTTGAATGGCTAAAGGCCTTGATGAAAAGTGACGAATTTATTAATCTCTTTTCCGCGTTCCGCGATCTGGCGGGGCCTGATAAGTCATTGGCTCATATCTTCAAAGACCTGAGGGAGATACCTGTTCACATCCCTGGAGAAACTGAACCTGTTAGATATGCAGATCAGCCCGGCTTGGATGCAATAGACCTATTGCGGTTTGCAAAAACCTTGTCCATGCTTGATCCAGGTGTCTTAGATTATCATGCTGAAGGTCGGGTAGATGAATTTCTTAAAGGATTTGAATTGGAAGAGATGCTGCACAACATCACTTGTCCTGTCCTTTTAGTACAAGGGAATCCTAACCTGGGAGGAATGATGACGGATGAATCAGTGGATTTTGCCTTGAACGAGCTTCCAAATGCGACTCATATGCTGATTGAAGGCGCAGGACATGATTTGGGTTTGGATTCTTGGGATGCAAACCCTTTACTGCGAGTTATTTTAGGTTTTCTTGAAGCGCTTGATTAGATATCCATCGGTTGTTTTCATCGGCAGCGGCTAACATATTAATATATTGAAATCTTCTGAGATTAAGGAGTAAAGGCAATGACAGTCCTAAGAACACCTGACGAACACTTCACCAACTTACCGGACTTCCCTTTCGAGCCTCATTATGTAAATATCAATAGAATGAGGGTGCATTACCTTGATGAGGGCCAGGGGGAGATCATTCTATGCCTGCATGGTGAGCCAACCTGGTCGTTCTTGTATCGCAAGATGATCCCACCCTTGTCGAAGCACCATCGAGTCATAACAATGGATTTCGTGGGTTTCGGTCGCTCGGACAAGTATTCTGAGATGAGAGACTATTCCTTTCAGATGCACCGCGACACCTTGATTGGTTTCATCCACGAACTAGGGCTGGAAGGTATCACCCTGGTCGTCCAGGATTGGGGAGGATTGATCGGTTTGACGGTGGTCAGCCAAATACCAGAAAACTTCTCTCGTTTGGTGATTATGAATACATTTCTACCTACCGGAGAAGGACAAATTAAGGAAGAATTTTGGCGGTGGCGCAAATTCGCAGAGCGGTTTCCGGACCTGCCGGTCGGTCGAGTGATCAAAATGGGGATGGCTCAAGGAAATAGGATTACCCCGGAAATTTTATCGGGCTATGAGGCACCGTTCCCGGATGCTTCTTTTAAAGCTGGGGCGGCGGTTTGGCCGCTGCTGGTGCCTGTTAAACCTGATGATCCCGGTGGCTCGGAGATGAAAGAGGCTCGGGCAGTACTTTCCAAATGGGAGAAGCCAACGCTGGTGATGTTCTCAGATTCAGATCCGATTATGAAAGGTGGGGATAAATTCTTCCGAGAACTGATACCTTCGGCATCCGATCAGCCTGAGGTTGTGATTGAGGATTCGGGTCATTTTCTGCAGGAGGAAAAGGGAGAGCAGATCGCCCAATATATCCTGGAATTTGTGGAAAGAACTCCACCAGCATAATGGGCAGTCGACGGATTTAATCATCTAGACCAAGAAAAGCTTCACCGTAATAAAGGTTCGAAAGAAAGGGAATGTGAGCTTTGAGACGCGTTTTTGGATTGATAAGGTAACCTGAGTAATTGGAGAAAGTAAAATGATTAGACAGATTATTGCAATGGGGGGCGGTGGTTTCTCGATGGAACTTGATAATTTAGCCCTTGACCAATTCATACTCACAAAAACTGGGAAACGCCAACCATCTGTATGTTTTATCCCGACCGCCAGCGGTGATGCGCCTGACTATATTGTCCACTTCTATACCGCATTCTCGAAGCTGGTATGCAAACCTTCACATCTATCCCTGTTTAAGCTGCCAACCTCAGATATGGAAGGATTCATTTTAGAGCAGGATGTTATTTATGTCGGGGGTGGAAATACGCGCAGCATGCTATCACTCTGGCGAGAGTGGAGAATGGATGAAATCCTCCAGAAAGCATACCAAAATGGGATTATCCTTTCTGGTCTCAGCGCTGGAGCGATTTGCTGGTTTGAACAAGGTGTGACTGATGCAGTGCCCGGCGAATTGGGAGTCCTGTCTTGTTTGGGATTCTTATCCGGAAGCTGTTGCCCACATTTTGGTGAGGAGCCCGCAAGGCGACCAGCTTACCATCAATTAGTCTCTCAGGAAAAAATACTGCCGGGATACGGGATTGATGATGGAGCTGCCCTGTATTTCATCGATGAACAATTAAACGCTGTAGTCAGTTCCAGACCAGATGCGAGGGCTTACACTGTGCGAAAGGTCTCCGGGAAAATCGAGGAAAGGCAGTTAGAAAGCACATATTTGGAAAATCTCTGATAAAAGGAATCAGCAATTCAATTTCTTGGATGCTGCCATTAGCGGTTGCCAGCTTTCAGGTGTTGGTATTGTCAAACTTCTGGGGGGGAATCCTCAAGGAAATAGGAACTTACCCCTGGCTTGGGTGTTGAAGCAGTCGTGGACATTATCTCAGGAGGTGTATTCTCATGACTAAAGAGGGCTTCAAAATTTATGGCTACAGGTGGGTAGTATTAATGGTATTCATGGCGGCAATCGCGGTCAACCAGCTGTTATGGATTACCTTTGCTCCTATCACTGGGGTTGCGGCGAAATATTATGGAGTCTCTGATCTCAGTATCGGTCTCTTATCGATGAGCTTCATGATCGTCTATATCTTCGTGTCAATACCGGCTTCTTGGGTGATCGACACCTATGGTTTCCGCATCGCAGTTGGTATCGGCGCGGTTCTGACCGCTATCTTTGGTCTGACTCGTGGTCTGGCAGCAGACAACTATACCCTGGTGCTCATCTCCCAAATTGGGATCGCAATCGGGCAGCCATTTATTCTCAATGCGTTGACAAAGGTGGCAGCCCGTTGGTTTCCACTCCAGGAAAGGGCAACTGCCTCGGGACTTGGATCTCTGGCTATGTATGTGGGCATCATGCTGGGCATGATCCTGACTCCTTTACTCGTTCTGCGATCCGGTATAAACAACATGCTGCTTATTTATGGAGCTGCAGCAGTCATTGCAGGAGCTTTATTCTTGATTTTCTCCAGGGAGCATCCCCCAACACCAGCCAGTCCGCCCGGACAGGAAGAGCGCTCATTGGTTTTCGATGGGCTCAAACAAATGGTGCGCATGAGGGATTTCATCCTGCTGATGGTGATCTTCTTCATCGGTCTGGGGGTCTTCAACAGCGTGACAACCTGGATTGAAGATATCCTGAGGCCGCGCGGTTATTCGATCCTGCAGGCCGGGGTAATTGGTGGTGTTATGGTCATCGGCGGCATCCTGGGAGCGGTCGTATTACCGACACTGTCGGACCGCAAACGCCGAAGGGTACCTTATCTCATCATTGCCATAGCAGCGGCAACTCTTGGACTGGTTGGGATTACTTTTGCGGCGAATTACACCCTGCTGCTGATTTCAGCTTTTGTGATGGGATTCTTCTTGTTGAGTGCGGGTCCAATTGGGTTCCAATATGGCGCCGAGATCACTTACCCAGCCCCGGAAGGCACCTCGAACGGTATGCTCTTAATGATGGGGCAAATCTCAGGGATCCTCTTTATCCTGGGGATGGACGCCTTTAAAAATCCGGAGACTGGGTCAATGACTGCCTCACTGCTGGTGCTGGTAGTCCTGATGGTGGTGGGATTGCTGCTTACTACAAGGTTAAAAGAATCGACCTTATTGACCGGTGATGTTCCTGGGGGTGAAGAGGCTGCTGAGTAGGAGATCGGTATGGTCCTTGGTGAGCAAACGACTATCCAGGAAATGGTGCTGCCAACCGGGGATCAACGGTACACAATCGCTGTTCCAGCTGGCTATACTGGAGATCAACCGGTACCACTCGTATTAGCGCTGCACTATGGCGGTGAGGTGACACCGTTTTACGGCCGCACCATTTTAGTGGAGCTTATTGAACCAGCCTGGCGGGAATTAGGAGCCATCATCGTTGCGCCCGATTGTCCAACAAATTCATGGACTGATCCACGAAGCGAGAAGGTTGTGTTGGAATTGCTGGCTTTTGTAGAAAAGAACTATGCTGTTGATGCGCAAAGGAGATTGATAACCGGATACAGCATGGGAGGTGCTGGGACATGGTATCTGGCCGCTCGAAACCCAGATCGCTTTTCAGCTGCGGTGATAATGGCTGGCTGGCCACCACAAGCCATTGAAGATGTTGAGTGGAAGACACCCCTGGTAATCATCCATAGTCGCCAGGACGAAATAGTACCCTTGCAGCCAACGGAGGACATTGTAAATAAACTGCAGGTAAAAGGAGCCCCGGTAAAGCTGGTTGTGCTGGATGGCATAACTCACTTCGAGATGTTCCATTTTGTGGAATCATTGCGGACGACAGTCTCGTGGGTAGAAAGCGTGTGGCAAAGGTAGACAAGGTTGGCAAAATTCAAGAAATCCAAGCCCATTAATTGAATTGACCATACCTTTCGAAGAAGATAGGCAATACCTATTCGCCGTTGAAATGTGCACAGGTTCTTGTTACGCAAGGGGAGATGATATTAATTTGTGGGGAGAGATACCATGAAAAACCAACCCCTATCAAAATTGTCATTGCAGAATTTGAATTTCTTGCTAAAATTGATGACACTGAAACCGGGTCAGCAACCCCCGGCAAGAAACTCCTAAATCATATCGATTGGCTGGATCGTCATTGAACCAGCCGGATTAGGAAGATGGAGGATGACTAAATTTACCCGATACCAAATTTACGAGATACTAAATCGTCCTGGCCCATTGTGGCTGAGGAATATTGACCTGAGTGGGGAGGACCTGAGCAAGGCTGACCTGCGAGGGGCAAACCTGGGCGGCGCAAACCTTTCAAAAACGAATCTGAGTGGTGCAAACTTGAGCCAGGCTGATCTCAGTGCGGCAGTACTTGTAGAAGCCAATCTGAGTGGGGCTGACCTGAGCCAGACAGACCTCAGTAAAGCTGATTTTAGTAAAGCTATGCTGAACGATGCTAATTTCAGTGAGGCAGTCATGGCAGAGGCGATATTGACCGTGGCTGATCTGAACGGGGCCGACTTGCGTGGTGCCATTTTGTCTAAAGCAGACTTGCGCGGCGCAGACCTGAGGCGGGCAAAATTACGAGGCAACCTGGTGGGCGCTGACCTGACCGGAGCCAATCTCAGCAAGGCTATTATGGTTCTGGCAGTTTTGCGGGATGCCAACCTGACCGGTTGTATCCTGAAAGATGCTGACTTGCGAAATGCCAACTTAACCGGTGTAGATCTGACCGAGGCCGATCTAACCGGAGCCAGTCTGAGCGAAACCAACCTGACCGGAGCCATATTGCTGGGCGCCATCATGCCGGACGGCGTGAAACAGGAAAGATATCTGGAACCCGTCCCCGAACCAGCTTAAGAGAACATTTTCATTTAGCGATAATTATTGGTAACAAAATATTGGTTGAGGTGGGGAAACGAGCGGGATCGCAATCCCGCTTGTTTTCATATTATTATGTTGTCCCAAGAGCCTGATCCCGGATGAGAACCATTAAGGTTATATCATCCACCTGGGGTTCGGGGCCAGTAAAGGCATTCACACCCGATAGCAGGGCGTCCTGAACTGCCTGTGCGGAATACCCCATCTGGGTCCGGATAATATCCTGCATTCCCTCTTCACCGAGAAATTCTCCGCGGGGATTTTGCGCTTCGAGGACTCCATCTGTATACAGCAGCAGCACCGCTCCAGGAGATATGTCAATCGAACTCGGCTGCCATTCTGCTTCTTCGGATACTCCAAGAGGCATCCCGGAATCGGGTAGGGTGGTGATGGTTGGGGTCCCACCAGGTGAAATGAGGAATGGGTGTGGGTGACCAGCATTGCTGTACGTCATCTTACCAGTTGCTGGATCAAGGACACCATAAAAGAGAGTCACAAACAGACCGGCATCGATATCAGTAAGAATGCGCTGGTTAGTTACCTGCAGCAGGTGTTCAGGATGATTAGGGAACTCAGTCGCGTAAGTGCGGATAAGGGTGCGGCTGAGAGCCATGAGCAATGCTGCCCCCATCCCTTTATCGACAACATCCGCCACTACTATTCCTACCCGGCCGTTCGGCAATGAGACGAAGTCATAAAAATCACCAGAGGTTTCCCGGGCAGGTTTCCATGTTGCAGCGATCTGCCAACCGGGAACTTCCGGGGGAAATTCGGGGAGCAGGCTGGCTTGCACCCGGCCAGCGAGGGTAAGCTCTTGACGGCGTGAACTAACAGTCTGGAAGGCACGTGTAGCTTGATTCAGAAAACCTGCCATTTGTTGATCGCGCTCGCGTAAATCAGTAAACGAATCATCCTGCAGCTCTTCAGAAATTGTCACCACCCCAATTGGTTGGCCTCCAGGTACCATGAGCGGGATTGCACGCATTACCCTTTGTGATGCTTCCTGGCCGCGCAGAGCAACTTGGTGGCGATATGCGCGCGCTTCCAGGCGATCTGCTGTAATGGGTATTCCCAATTCGCTGGTCGATTCTCCATTCGGAGCGAAATCTGAAGAGCTAATCAGCTGGAGATGATCATCTTGCGGTGGACGCAGCCATATCTGGGATTCATTGACTCTGAAGGCAGCTGAGAGCCCACGGCGCAGGAAGTATGCTGCTTGAGCCAGGTCCTCCGATGCATACATGGAATTGATCGTAGCCGGCAGCAGATCAGAGCGGAATCCCTGACTGCCTTCGTGGATGCTGGTCTCCAGGTAATCGATCGCTGAATCCCAGCGTCCAGCCATTGCGAGAACCCGGCCGACCCGGTCGGGCGAAAAGTGCTGAGTCAGGAACTCGCGGTAGATCAAATTCTGAAGCCGGTAATGATCATCCCCAACCATTTCAACCACACCGGTAAGATAAAGCGGATCGAGGTCAGGAGAGAGCGGTAAAGGAAGCGCAGTTCTGGGAACGCTATCCTGTTCCAACAGCTGCAGCATACCCTGGAGTAAGTCTGGATCCTCTTCGATCAAGCGGATTGCTTCGATTAATGGTGCGTAGTGGAAGACTTCACGGCGCAGGAACTTATTGATCACATTGTTCACATCTCTGGTCCGTAAGCGGCTGGCAGACCTGGATCTAATGCGCTGGATGCAGTGCTGGCTGATATTGCGAATGAGGAACACATCTCCGCTGGTTGCGGAAAGCAGTTTTTGCACCGCGGGCCTGGTAGCGCTGACACCATCTTCCCGTAGAAAATCAAGGATCAGTGTTTCACTGTCGCTTTCTGAGAGATCACCAATAAACACCCGCCGGGCTATACCGCGGAAGGGGGAGGATTCACCCACCGCGAGGGTCGCGAGACTCAACGCCCCAGAAACTACCACTGTCACCTGGTGATCAAGAGTTTGTTGATCCATGTACGCGGCGCGCAAGGAAGTGAGCAAAGCTTGAACCAGGTCCGTAGGAAGGGCTTCGAGTGGGTCGATGAGCAAAACCAGATCGCGCCCAGTCGCCATCAGGCAATCGGATAAAAATGCGCGGAATACCGCGCTGCTGGCCATCTTTTCATCCGGCAAAGGCATCTCAGAACCGGTCACTTCGCAAAGGTGTTGAGCTGTCAGGCGGATGAGATCAGCAAAGAATGCCTGTTGGGTGGTAGCACGGATTTCCTGCAGATCGATATACACACAGGTCCAGCCAAGCAATTGAGCCAGGTTCTGTTCGATGAACCGCAATAAGAGGGTTTTGCCGCACAACCGGGGACCCAGGAGAGCGCAGTAGATCCTTTCTTCCACGCATTGGGTGATCTGCTCGACTGCCTCCCGGTGGTATCGGGCTGTGGTGGGCGCATCCAACACTGGATTAAACCCGATCATAACCCTCGTCCTTTACTTTACGGAACAGGTAATCCAGATCATATGTTTGCTGTAAGACCTTGGTGAAAACCGGCGAGGTGAAATAAAATTCTTTCCCTTTCCGGTGGATGACACCTGCCAAGGTGAGCACATTACAGGCTTCGTCGATATCTTTTTGCGGCAGGAGGATACCCCCTTTTCGAAGAACAGCATCGATATCACCCTGGCCGAAGCCCTTCGAACCAGCATCTTTAGCCGACATCATGAGGGCATATATGAGCGCCTTTTCCCGGTTTTCTGTATTCTGCATGAATGAGGTCAACAAGTGGCTGGTGAAACCTTCGTCTGAATAGACATCGATCAGGCTCTTGGGACTGATCTCTCTCCCACCAGTCTGATCCAGTTGTCTGAGCAAGATCAAACAGTAATACTGGATCAGGTTGGGATGACCGGCGGTCTCTTCGTAAATGCGGCTGATCACTTCCTCTTCATTGCGAAAGCGTACGCGCAGGTTCTCCATGGGGGTTACGATCAGGCTGCGGGCTTGCTGGCGGGTGAATTCACTGAGGCGGATTTCCTGGGTGAAGTTGTAAAAAGGAGAGTCGAGCATATACTGCTCGCGCATGGCCTCACGGAATCCGGCGATAATATACTGGCAGGCGCCTTTATTGGAAGATGCACGCAGCATACGGAAGAGCTCCCAATCTCCACGCTGCATGATAACCAGGTTGTCAACTTCATCGAGCAGAAAAATGATCTTCGACTTGAGCTGCTTGCTCATGCGCTCCAGGAAGTTTGGGAAGAAGAATACGTACTTTTGTAATTCCAACCGGGGAAGCTCGCGGGGGTTGAGCTTCCGTACCACCTCGCGGATATAATCATCGGTGGATAAGAGGTCGCTGCACTCCAGGTAAACCACCCGTGCGGCTGCTTCTCGTTCGATCAGGATACGTTCAGTCTCCCGCAGCAAGGAGGTCTTGCCAATCCGACGGATGCCCAAAATGGCATGGTTCGTGTCCGGGTTGGCCAGAATCCGGGATACCTCGTGTTCTCGCCCGAAGAAGCGGCTGCCTGTGACGGGGGCGCGGGTCTCGTAAGGAGAAAGGTATGAGATCGGAACCTGGGAGGAGATCATGTCCAACATCTCGCCGCTGGGCCTGCGTGAATGAAGCACGTTCTTCTGCTCTTCTGCACCGATCAGCACCAGATTTTGGTTGAGGTTTGTTTTATACCTGAACAGTGGGAAGCTGTTGCCATCAACCAGAACCACTACAATCTGGCGGGTCAGATTACGCTCGCGCAGCACGTCTCCCAGACTCTGGATCATGTGTTGGGAGGAGACTCCGTCCAGGTCTTTGGTCTCGACCCAGATGACCGGTGTGTGATTGGAGAGGCGCAGCTTCCACGAGGAAAGATCTATGTAGAAGAGCTGGTAGCCCAGGCTGGGTTTTCCAGTGCGCACGGTGTAGCCAAGTTCTTCATGAAAAAGGCGCAGTACCGGCGGCCAATCTTTTCCCATTGGTGTACTCCATCTATTACTCTAAAAGGTGGATTGAACGTGGGAGAATTATAAACGAAGGTGAGCTAATTGATTTGAGAATCCAGAGAACTTAGTGATGTGGCTAATAGTACTTTTTGAAGGGAATAAATGTGGATAGATGTGCTTATCTTTTTCCAGTTCGTGGGAAATAAATTATCTTTCCTGATTCACTCAATAATTACAAAGCTGTACTCTCGGCGGCACGATTGCGTCGTTCGTATAGCCCTTCGAAGGTGAAGATAGCTAATGCCAACCAGATTATGGCAAACCCCACCAACCGGGTTAAGGTGAATGGCTCCTGGTAAAGGAAAATACCCAGCAAGAACTGAATAGTGGGAGCGATGTACTGCAGGATGCCCAAAAGGGAGAGCGGGATAGATCGGGCAGCGCGGGTGAACAATAATAAAGGCAACGCGGTGACTACTCCGGAGAATGCCAGCAGAATTGTCACATCCATGTCAAGATGACCAAATGATCCACTTGCCTGGCTTTCGGCAAAGAGCAAGTATAGGATGGCAGGGATGAATAAGATTCCTGTTTCCAGAGTCAAACCATGTAATGCGTTCAAAGGGGAGATTTTCTTGAATAACCCATATAATCCAAAAGAAAAAGCAAGGCCCAGGGCAATCCAAGGCAGGGATCCGTACTGCAGGGTCAGATAGAGCACGCCGATGGCCGCCAGACCTATCGGAAACCATTGCATGGGTCTCAGGCGCTCATGCAGAATGACCACTCCCAGGGCTACGCTCACCAGAGGGTTGATGAAGTACCCCAGGCTGGTCTCAACAACTTGTCCACTATTGATCCCGTAAATGTAAATTAGCCAGTTAACTGCCAACAAACTTGCAGTCATGGTGTAGGTTAACAGGATGCGTGGTTTTTGGATCGATTCCTTCAGGCTAGGCCAATCCTGGCGCAGTATGACCAACAGGGCAACGAAAAGGAAAGCCCAAAAGACGCGGTGAAACATGATCTGCAGGGAGGGAACTCCCTGGAGTGCTTTGAGATAGATGGGAAAGAATCCCCACATGAGGTACGCGCCGATGCCGTACCAGATACCTCTGTTCATTGTCTGTTCCCAGGTGAGATTGGATTCGTAATAGGCTCAATGATACCAGGAAAGAAGATTGAGAAGATCAATGTGACTCTCGCTGAGACGAATTGAAGAACAGTGTCCCTTTGCAATGAAATTGCAAGGATCCGATAAGTCAAAACCTGATATACAATATAAGAAACCCATGGATTTATTTAGTACCTTCCTCAAAAACTGTACTCTATGCTCTTTAATACTCGCACTTACAATCATTATTGATCACCAGGACCACTCATCTGAAAGGCATGCACTATGAAAACCTCACGCTGGATCTCTGCCGGAGTTGGACTGTTGATGTTATTAATCTCAATCTGGCAATTAGAAACTTCGGATTCAGGTTTGACAGTAACCCATCTGCGGACAGGCGATCTACCTGTAACCCTGATCTCACCTGCAGGAGATAATATTGGCGACCGACCGCTGGTGTTGATTGGGCATGGTGTGGCCGGGTCACGGGTGATCATGCGTGGGTTTGCACTGACCATGGCGCACGCGGGATATAACGTGGCAATGTGGGATTTTGCTGGTCA
>JBEQLH010000244.1:0-5018 GCA_040326075.1 Anaerolineales bacterium | reverse complement strand
GACAAGTCTTGTTCGAACTTGGTGCATCAAGAAGAAAAGTGCCCGCAGAATGGTTCGATCTATGTCTGGATGCAGGTTAAAATATGTATCACGTGATTAAATTATGACACCCCCAATATTGGTTCAGCGGTGTTAGGAGAAGACTAGTGACTCTACCAACGAAAAAAACCAAGATCGTTTGCACGATCGGTCCAGCGTCCTGGGAACAGGATGTCCTGGAACAGATGATCCAAGCCGGTATGAACATTGCCCGGATCAACTTTGCTCATGGTGATTTTAACGAGCACCGGCGCACTATAGCAAACGTGCGGGCAGCCGCAGAGGCAGTTGGTCAGCGGGTGACAATCTTTGCCGATCTACCCGGACCAAAAATGCGCATTGGCCAACTTGCCCAGGAGGAGATCGTCTTGGAACGTGGGCAGCCCTTTATCCTCCAGACAGACCCCATTGTGGGCGACCAGGGACGAGCATCGCTGGATTTTGAAGGTTTACCAAGAGCAGTCAAACCCGGTGACAGCATCTATATGAACGACGGCTACATCCAACTCAAGGTAGAACGAGTGGAGGGCCAGGAGGTTCACTGCATAGTGCGGGTGGGTGGTGAACTTCGCTCGAACAAGGGCGTCAACTTTCCTGGCATCGATTTGGGTATCAGCGCCTTCACTGAGCGGGATCGAAAACTGCTGGCCTTCGCGGCCGAAGAGAAGCTTGATGGGATTGGAGAATCATTTGTCCAGGGAGCAGAGGATATATTGGCTGTACGGGAAGCAGCTGCTGCACTGGATTATGATCCCTTTATCATTGCCAAGATTGAACGAGCTGGGGCGCTGGAGAATATTAAAGCCATACTGGATGTAACCGATGGGATCATGGTAGCAAGAGGTGATTTAGGAGTAGAGATCCCCATTGAGAAGATCCCGACGGCCCAAAAGGCTTTGATCCAGCAGGCCAACCTGGTGGGTAAGCCGGTTATAACAGCCACCCAGATGCTGGAATCGATGACACACAACCGGCGCCCCACCCGCTCCGAGGCTACTGATGTAGCCAATGCCATCCTGGATGGTACTGATTGTGTGATGTTATCAGGAGAAACCGCCATCGGTCAATACCCGGTTGAGACCGTCACCACTATGGACAGTCTGTCGCGGGAAGCAGAAACCAAAGTTGAGATCATAGGTATCGCTGATCTCTTGAAATTACAGCAGAAACGCGGTGAGATCGCCCAGGCAGACCTGATCTCCCTGGCTGTTTACCTGACCGTTGAGACCCTTCAACCCGCGCTCGTTATCATCCTTGCTAAAAGCGGTGAGACAGCCCGGCGTGTTTCTCGATTCGGTCTGAGACAGTGGATCGCTGCGCCAAGCCACATCGAGACTACATGCCAACACCTGCAATTCTCGCGTGGGATACACCCAACGCTCGTGAAGGACAAAGCGATTTTGGCATCCCCGGAAACCAGGCGGAACTATGCCCTGGAGATGCTGAAACAGCACGGTGTGGATTGCGGACTGGTCCTGCTGGTAGAAGGATCAGGGACTCTAAAGGCCGAGGACACGAAGCGGATCGATATCATCGATCTGGGCTAGGTTGAGGGTTTTCCCTGCCAACACCACTCTTGGGTACTACAAATCCCACCCTCGAGCCGGTACCATAATCATGCCGGTAATGGCTATAATATAAAACCAGAGAAGCGACCTGAATTCAACATAATCAGTTAGCCATTTTCGAATTTCAGAGGTAAACATGAGCCTTCCAGAAAGAAGACCTACCATCAACCGTCAGGAGTTTTTACGCCTGGTTGCGACGATGGGCCTGGCGACCGCTCTAATATCCTTCCTGGAAGCTTGTAATCAAGCTGAGGTGCTCACTCCGACAGCACTGCCAACAAAGACCAATATCCCCTATACTCCATCCCCAACAGCCGGTTCAAATTTGCAATCAACACCGACTATGGACACATCAACATCTCCCACCTCTATACCAACGGCGAACCCGGATAGCGAGGTGGCTGAGATAGCATTTGTTATGACGCCTGATCGCACCGAGGGCGTACGAAAGGCGATCGACCTGCTGGGTATCAATCCGGTGGCTGGAAAATCTGTATTCGTAAAACCGAACTTCAACAGTTCCGACCCAGCTCCAGGCTCCACTCATCCTGATGTGCTGCGGACAACCATTGGCAAATTGCGGGAGATGGGCGCACAAGAGATCAGCCTTGGCGACCGGAGCGGGATGGGAAGTACCCGAAAAGTTATGGAAACCATCGGTGTTTATAACATGGGCACCGAGCTTGGTTTTGAGGTGATCGATTTCGGAACGATGGGAGCCGATGATTGGGTAATGATCACCCCACCTGATAGCCACTGGAAGGTTGGTTTTCCCATCGCCCGGCCTTGTATAGCAGCAGATGCGTTAGTTCAAACCTGCTGTTTGAAGACTCACGCGTATGGAGGTCATTTCACCATGTCACTCAAGAACTCAGTGGGTATGGTGGCGACTGAGTTAGCTGGGTATGGCAACCAATTCATGGACGAGCTGCACACTTCCTCCCACCAGCGTAAGATGATCGCAGAGATTAACACCGCCTACACCCCTGCGCTGATCATCCTGGATGGTGTAGAAGCTTTCACCTCCGGTGGACCAGCGAAAGGCCGTCAAGTGGCCCCAGAGGTAGTGCTGGCAGGCACAGATAGAATCGCGATCGACGCGGTGGGTGTCGCTCTTTTGCGTTATTTCAAGACTACTTCGAACGTCGCTCAAGGACCCATCTTCAAACAGGAACAAATCGCCAGGGCGGTAGAGCTGGGATTAGGAGTCGACAATCCTTATAAGATCAAGCTGATTACAGGAGACACGAAAAGCGAAGCTTTCGCTGAAAAAATCCACAACATCCTTGTTCAAACATAAGGGAATGCTCTGGAATAATTCTTTCGCAATTAACATGTGAGGATCAACCTCAAGAAAATCGTGTTTCAGTTACTTATCACGCTGTTTTCATTCACTTTGAATATTCCAAAAAACTCATATTGGTCGTTAGTGGTTTGATTTATGTTCCACTATGTGGAAATTCTTGCGCTGAAGGATGAGTAAATGCTATACTCAACTTCAGTTTCAGAGTATGCAGTTGAAGGATATTTTCCACTTCACAAGGAAAGGTTGATTTGGATCCACTAACCATCATGACCTGCAACCTCGGTAATGACCGGGCAAAACCGGAAAGGTTGATCCCGGTCATTCGCGAGTCCGGAGCAGATTTGATCGGAATCCAGGAGCTGAGTGACACGCAGGGAGAGGCGATCGCCAATGAACTTGGGACGGCATATCCACACAAGGTGATTTATCCCGGTGGGTTTGCGGGAAAAGCTGTGCTCAGCCGTTACCCAATCAAATCCTCCAAACAGCTGCACCTATCAACTGTCCGTCCTGATCTCCAGGCGATTATCGATCTCGACGGGATAAACATTACATTCATAGTGGCTCACCCCCCTCCTCCGCGCCCTCATTGGAAAGGATTGAAGTTTGATCGCCAGACCTGGCAGCAAATAAAATCCTTAGCAGCCCTGGCAGCAAGTCATCCTCCAGCAGTATTATTGGGCGATTTCAACCTGGCAGATTGGTGGGGAGAATACGCTTATTTACGCAGTACTGGTTTGAAAGACGCCTTCCAAGAAGCTGGCATCGACCGGGGTCACACATTGCCTACACGCATAGGACCCTGGAAGCGGTTACTGGCGCTGAACCGACTTTTGAGCAGCCTACCCCTTTTTCCATTGTTGAGAGTTGACTACATCTGGTATACCGAGCCCCTGAACTGTCAAAAGGCCTGGGTGGGCAAAGATACCGGTTCCGACCATCTGCCAGTGCTGGCACAGATGGTGGTAGAAAGATAGCATTTCCTGCAAAACGAACTCATCTGGAAGGCAAAGTTTATCTCTGCAGTCTGAGCAAGTGAAGGCAGTTTCTACTTGAAGGTGCTTGGGAGGTGAAAATGCTACTGATGCTGACACACGCTGAGATACCTCTGGGAAACTTAGGGGGTTCGATACCGCTTCCACCGAGTTCACCCGAACAGATGCTTTGTTGGACAGAAAGTAAGCCTGTCCAATAACTGAAGGCTCACTTTACCAGATTACACAGGTTTAATTAATGGGGTAAGAAATAAAAGCAGGAAGCTCATTCCCTTGGGTAGAATTTCCTACAGTTGATTAAATTAACAGGTTGGATAAACTTAAAACTTGTTTACATTATTTGCCAGCCAATTAAAGATCAAGTTCGCCTTATCACGGGTCCAATAATCTATATTAACCTTGAGCTTGAAATGGTTTGTACTTCAGACGAGGGGTGTTTACCCGCATGATCAATAGGATTTTGGCAAAAACGGAGAGGCCATAGATTGTAGATCAACCTCGATTTATTGGCGGGAGATGATAAAATACTGAAATAGGACCTAATATATCCGCATAGATTAGAGGAAGGAATCATGAAATCAGTAAAAGTCCAATATACGGTAAAGACAGAATATGTAGAAACGAACAAAAATAATATAGCTAGAGTGATGGCGGATTTGAGAGAACTCGCCAATCCAGGGATCAAATACAGCACATTTGTATTAGATGACGGAAAAACCTTCGTCCATTTCGGCATGTATGCCGATCAAGAAGCACTCGATGTGGTCAACAGCCTGCCTTCATTCCAAGCCTTCCGCGAGCAGCTCAAAGCCAGCGGACCAGAAGCACCGCCAAAGGGAGATGATCTGACTCTGGTAGACTCATCCTACGAGATATTCTAACTTTCCCCATTCCGGCTCTGATCATCGCGCTCAATATTTTTCTGCCAACAAATGAGCTCAACGTCAGCAGAACCAGCGCTCCCGGGGAGTACATCAGCCCAGCCAGCGCTGTATAAATAGTGCATAAAGATAAATTGTTGGTACTATCACCGTTGTTCTGCTCGACACATAGGGGAGTGAGGTTCAGCAGAGCCAGGCTTAGTAAGGCAATCAACGATGCCAATCCTCC
>JBEQLH010000243.1:0-5028 GCA_040326075.1 Anaerolineales bacterium | reverse complement strand
GCCCCAACAGTTTGACCCGTGACTTTAGTCATTTCGGAGTTTGCACTCACTGAACCACCATCGGCTGATTCAGATCCAATTATCACACCTGGACCAGCCCCGAGCACTGCGCCACTCCTGTTCGGTGAAATTGACTGATAATCAGTATCCAGATCAACAAGCAGCAAAGTGGCAATTACATTCACATGATCCCCGGTTTGGGGAGCGAAGGAGACACTTGACAATCTGTTGATTGGGATTGATATTGCCACCATGCCTCTGGGTATTGAGAGGGCAGCTAACGACCCAGTTGCTGAAAGCTGATCAGGACTATCGACCACCATGCTGCTGGTAAGCAGCATGTTTGCCTCCAGATCGACACGCGCTTGCCGACCAACAACTTGACCCATATCGGTGAAATAACCCTCGATTAACATCTCTCTGGGAATATTGATCACCCCCAAGACTGTCTCGTTGAGCATATAACCCCGCGGAACATGCTGGGCAACAACAACCACCTCAACCATATCAACTGCAGGTGCCGGTTCTGACTCCGTCACCACATCTGTGGTTGCAGGCTGCAATCCTCCTCGAAAATAAAAGATCGCAACTGCTGCCAAACCCAAAATTAATATCAACGCTATGAAAAAAAATATCCGGCCTTTTCGCATGAGTACCTCCGATGACTATTCAGACATACGAATTTTCTTACGCGTTATCATAAAACTTATATTCAAAATGTCAATACGTGGAGGGGTCGTAGGGCTTACAAGCCTGCAAACCTTACAGAAACAGTAAGGGCCCTGAAATCAGGGCCCTACTGCAGCAACCATAAATCAAACTCCTATTGATTATCAAATACTTCCCATAATATCGCTGAATACGTTGCCAATTGCAGGTCCGAGCAGGGCGAGGATAACAATTACAACGACAGCTACTAGAACTAAGATCAACGCATATTCGACTAGGCCCTGTCCTTTTTCTTTCGGTGCGAACAACATGGATTTTTACCTCCTTTTTTTAGGATTCTTCCCTACGAAGTTGACCACATTATAGGGAATGGAGGCGACGATATCCATATGGCTGGCGTTAAATTATTCTTACATCTATGCAAGACTTCAGTCACTTACCCCCGTGAGTGAATCTGGTATTTTGAACATTACCTGAGTACCCTCACCCATCTGGCTGGTAATATCGAAATTCCCCCGAGCCATCTCTACTCGCTCTTTGATCACTTTTAATCCCATCCCCTGCACTTCATCTAAATCCCCCACGTCAAAACCCTTCCCATCATCCTCGACCTTTACGATGACAAATGCATCCCCTACATCTATCTGGACATCAATCTGGTTTGACTGGCTGTGAGTAATAGAATTTCGAATCAGCTCTTGAATTGCCCTGAAAATCATCACTTCCAGATAAGGCTCCATCCTTCGTTCGGGTCCGGTGGTCCCGAATCGGATTGAGCTGTCCGATAGATCCTGAATCGCAGATGTGTATTTCTTGATCGTGGGGATTAAGCCAAGATCATCAAGCATCATAGGTCGTAATTCAAAGACGTAATCACGGATCTGCTGAAACGTCTTACTTGCCGAATCTCTTAGAGTAGTTAGCTCCTGGTAAGCTTCTTCCTTATTGATATCGAAGAGTCGCATGGCGATCTCAGTTTCAAGGATCAGATTCGACAATGTCTGTGCGGGGCCATCGTGCAATTGACGAGAAAGGCGTAAACGTTCTGCCTCCTGAGCTTGAATGAGCATCTCTAAAAGCTCAATTGTAGCTGTCTCACTCTTCGGAGGTTTGAGTGAAACCGGCTCATCAGCCATTAAATTCTCTATCATCTCCAGCAGTTCAATCTGCCGATGTAAATGTTCTTTGCTACTGAGCAATTTTTCTACTTGACCACGGACAACAAACAACCTTTGTTGTGCATCTAATGCAGCGTCATAAGCTGAGCGAATTTCATCCCGTGGAATACGCTCAAATTGCGAATGCACGCGCTGGAGGGTGCCAGTTGTAGTCGCATTACGCTGTGTTAATTTTTCAACCTCTAATTCGCTTTGCTCATACAGCATGACGATTTCTTGATATTCCTTCTTCGCTTGTGAGAGCTGTTCCGCAATTTGCTCCCGTACCTTTTCCCACTCGTTTATTTCTGTTTCTTCAACTTCTGGAAAATCAGTTTGATTCATTCCTGAATCTCCTTGTCATCGTCCTGCAATCGAACCCAACCACGTCTTAACGCGTATAAGGTTGCTTGCGTACGGTCTTCAACGCCGAGTTTCCTCAGTATCGAGGTCACATGATTTTTAACTGTCTGGTGACTGATACCCAGCTCCTGGGCGATTTCCTTATTGCTCATTCCCCTTGTTAATTGAGCCAGGACTTCCATTTCTCGCTTAGAAAGAGGTTCATATGGTTCGCCAAGTTCACTGTAGAAGCTGTGTTCACCTTCGCTTTCAGGGTGAAGCCAGATTTCTAATTCTTCAGTGTTAAGTACTTCATCACCTATAACAAAATATCCATCTACGACTTTACGAACAGTTTGCGCTAAAGTTTCAGGCTGGACATCCTTAACACAGTATGCAGCTGCACCTACCGTCATTGCGTGCAATTTTTGTTCCGCATCATCGTATGCTGTCAGCAAGATAATTCGGGAAGGTAATTTTTCATTCACCACATGTTGGGTGACTTGCTGACCATTCATACCGGGCATATTAACATCGACAATCGCCACATCTGGACGTAAATTACGAATGAGCTCAACAGCTTCTTCCCCGCTATTCCCTTCCCCGATTACCACGAAGTCAGGTTCGAGTGAAATGGTATCAACGACTCCCTGCCGGAAAAGTGGGTGATCGTCAACCACAAGAATTCGAATTGTTTCCATGTGCGCCTCACTATTAGGGTAGGCTAATCTTTCGAAAGTATAGCATAGGACGATATCACCAGCAATAATATTTACGGCATATTCATGGGTTGCTCCATTCGTAAATAATCATATTCTCCCCACCCATTACGGGGCTGATTCTCCCATTTGATTGGTAAATTATCACCTTGTCACTCGTCAAGGTTGAATACCAACCAGGAAAAGTAATCAAGTAATCCGCGCCCTTCTCGTTTAAATGATTTCGTAATGCTGTCTCATCGCGTATGTAAGGAATCACCTCAGGCGATACCAGGCCAGCCAGATCTATCAAATTTCGATTTGCGAAAAAACCTAACGCCCCAATGTCATGAGCCGCAATTAATGCGTCCTGTTCAATATTATCGGCGATCCATGTCGCAGCGTCCACCATTTCACTCTCGATAACTCCTACATCCATGGCATATGCACGTCCGCCCAAGATCCAAAAAACTACCAGAATAACCCCAGCTGCGATCACCCAGGCTCGCTTAAAAATCCGTCCCCACCTATCTTCAATTGTGATCTCTAATAAACTGACCAATCCCGCAATTCCAAAAAGGCAATATACGGGTATCACCGGCATTATGTATCTCCCATGTTGATAGGTAACCGGTAAACGCCAGGCGTAAATCGCCAGGTATCCAATTACCCACAACGCTCCCCCGAGTTTGGCCCATCTCCGCATACGAATTGACTGAATCCCAAACCAAATAAATCCTGGAAGTAAAACAATGCCTATGCCAGTTAATGGTTGGCGACTCACATTTAATAATCGCTGCCAATAAGGGAGGCTGCGGAGGATTGCGTACTCCGCCTGTTTGGCATAAAACGTGTTTGGCCAGATTTCACCAGCCAAAACCTGGTTAAAAATTAAGTAAGGCACAGTCATCAATAAAAAGCCAGTTCCTAAAATCAGGAGTGAACTCAACTTATTCTTTAATTCAGCCTTTCCAAGAATTAAAGTGAATCCGCCAACCGCCAGAAGTGTAACCCCATCCGGTCGTACCCAGATGCTCAAACCAACCAATAATCCTAGACCAAACCATTGCCATCTATTCGAGCGAACACCTTCGGCAATTCGCTCCTCAAGACGGATCGCATAAAGCAAAACCACCAGTGCAATTAATGCGGACAGCAGCGTCTCCATTCCAGAGCCAGCCGCCCAGGTCATGTGCCATTCAAAAATCACCAACAACCCGGCCCATATACCCAATTCCTGGCGATCAGGAACCAGCATCCTGAAACCAAACGCCGTGACAACGGCCAAGACTGTCAACAACACCCAACCCCAAAGATATGTCCATAAGTACGAGCTAAGGTTCAACCAATATCCCAGTGCAAGCAGCAGTGACCATCCAGGAGCAGTAGATCCTGCTGAAGGCTGTCCTGGCAGAAATGCCCACGATCCAGTTGAAGCAAGATTTCGGGCATAAGTTTGATGAATCCATGCATCATCCAGGGGATAGCCAATCCTGAAAATCATACTCGAGACGAGCAAATAACTCCCAAGTGACACGGCTGAACACAAGGCCAGTATCCCGATCATATAATAACGATTTGAGAATCTTCCAATCTGCATCATTGCTCAAACTTGTAGATATGCATCTGCTCAATACTATCCAGGTAAATTAAACCTGGCTGATCGCCAGGGTCCATATAAAGATCTCTCAATCCCTGAGGATAATTCTCGTCCAGGATCAGATAGTCCGCACCGTACATTCTTCCTGCTTGGATAGATGTCTCCAAATCTCCGTTCGGTATAACAATGGCTCTCCGAGCAGTCATCGCGTAATACCCTGGGGGGTTATTCACCATTACAACCGCCTCTGGGGAAATTCCTTGGACAACCAGGTGTTCTTCAACCATTTGGTATGTATGTTCGGTCTTTCCCCAGTCCGGATTAACAAGGATTTGACGACCTAACCGCTGCCAGGTGACGAAAAAAGTGATGATAATCACAAATCCCACAATGCTGTACCCGAAAACTTTAAGTGCTCTATTTGAATTCCATTTTCTCGTTCGTTCTCCCCAATTGATAAAGACCATAAATCCAGCTGGAACCAGGGCCCAAAACAAAGGTTGTAATGCTGCTCCCGCGTGAAAAAAACCACCCCTGGCCCCTTGAAAAGGAAAAATCAAAG
>JBEQLH010000052.1:10125-14879 GCA_040326075.1 Anaerolineales bacterium | reverse complement strand
CAAGAGGCCGGCTCGAGCACTGATCACCGTGTCCGTGACTGAAACAGCCCGAACATTTAAGAGGTAAATTAATACCGGATTTATGCCAGTGCGGGCGCCTGAATTATACCCGCAGGAAACAATGACCACCACCACGAAAGAGATTTTTATTAACTTTGACCTGAATGGACGCAGCAACATGGGGTATAGAAAAGATCTGAATTTTCCGTACTGAAGCAGTTTAACGATATCTTCTGTGAGGGTACTAGATTACTCCAAATTGATTGACTACATTGGTTAATTCACCATTTCCATTGGGTATACCAGCTGGACTGTCCGTCCCTGGCTAAGACAATCGCGATAAAGCTGCTCGATAAGGACGGTTTTGGGGAGGCAATACGCGTCAATCTGATCTTTAATTTCATCCGGTGATGGAAACCAGGCTTGAAATGGAAAAAGAACCAGCAATCTGAATGGTATATTTAGCATTGGAAAGCAACATTCACCAGCATGTATAATCTAGAACGCAGCTTCTTAGAGAACTCAAATTCCTAATGGATCAAAGGTACAGGAGCATGCCATCTATAAATCTTGAATTGGCTGATTACCGGCGCCGGGTGGCTGAAATTTATGCTCGCGCCAGGGATACGCGCATCAGTCCAGAAACTCGCTGGAAGGAGTTTCGGATTGATCAAGATGATTTATTCAAGACCCATCCACAAACTGCGCTTACTCCAGATCAGATTACCAATTTCACATCTTTGCGTTATTACCCCTACAACCCTGCGATGCGGTTTGTAGTCCCGGTAGAAAAGACAGTTGATCAGGAAGTCATCCGGGTAGAACTACGCGATGATGGACTTACTCGCATGCAGCCATTTGGGATTGTCTCCTTCGAAGTAAACGAGCAGGTCGTCTCCTTGACCTTATTCTGGATCACTGGCTACGGTGGAGGTATTTTTCTCCCATTCAGAGATTTGACAAATGGTTCTGAAACTTTTCCCGGGGGACGCTATTTACTTGACACAATCAAAGGCGCCGATTTGGGCCGCGAGGGAAACCGGCTTGTGATTGATTTCAACTTTGCTTATAACCCTTCTTGTGCATACAATGACCGCTGGTCATGTCCATTGCCCCCTCCAGAAAATAACATACCTGTACCCATTAAGGCTGGAGAAATGAGGTTCGAATAGCACAAAGCGCTTGAGGGAAATTGTGAAGGAATGCCATGATGCGGACAAATTGATCGGCAATTTCTGGTCATCTCACATCTCCGATTTGACTCACCCATCCAAACTGTGTATAATCTTCACATAATCTTAATAATGATAACTCTCTCTGGGAGGAGTAGGTGAAGCAGGCGCTGACAGAGAAGGAGCGGCCACTGGCTGAGAGCCCCCGCAGACGCCTCACACCGAATGTCGCCTGGAAAAGCTGCTGAAGAAAACGGAAATTATTTTAGCTCACAGCTCATAATTCCGAAAGTAGACCAGCACGGGCAGCCCGTTACAGCGAAGCCCCGTCCTTGGTCGGACGGACCGAGGGCCTGATGTTAGTCGGGGTGATAAGCGCACTGGACAGCGATGTCCAGTGAATAGAGGTGGTACCGCGGAAGAGTTCCCTTTCGTCCTCAATTTGGATGAAAGGGATTTTGTGTTTAAATACCGGAAACATGAAAACTCTCTACAATATCAGAAACGGAGACCGGCATGCCATTGGAAAAACGTTACGATCCGAAAACAATTGAACCTCAGCTTCAGACCTTTTGGGAATTGGCTGGTATCTATCGTTTCGTACCTGGTGATGAGCGACCAGTATTTTCAATTGACACTCCACCACCGACCGTCTCTGGCAACCTGCACTTAGGGCATACATATTCCTACACCCATGCTGATGTATTCGCCCGTTTTCATCGTATGCGTGGTGAAAACGTGTTTTACCCGATGGGTTTTGACGATAATGGGCTGCCTACGGAAAGATTGGTTGAGAGCCAGTTGGGAATCACTGCTGCAGAAATTGGGCGCAGTGCCTTCATAGCGAAATGTCTCCAGGTCAGTGAGGAACTCGAGCAGGATTATCAAAATTTATGGCAGCGGCTTGGGCTTTCGATCGATTGGGATTACACATACCGCACAATTGACGAATGCTCGCGGAAAACCTCGCAGCGTTCCTTCATCGATTTGTTCCAGGAGGGACTTGTCTACCGTCAAGAGGCACCCTCAATTTGGTGTCCCTCCTGCCGCACAGCCATCGCCCAGGCGGATGTGGACGATCTTGAACGGGAAAGCCAGCTGGTCACCCTAGCATTCCATCTTGAAAACGGGGAGAGCCTACCTATCGCCACGACCCGCCCAGAATTGCTCCCGGCTTGCGTCGCAATTTTCGTTCACCCAGGTGATGAACGCTACCAGGATATTTTCGGTCAGCGGGTCAATGTCCCAATTTTTGACCAGCAGGTCACTGTATTACAGGATCCAATGGCTGATCCCGAAAAGGGCAGCGGTGCTGTGATGTGCTGTACCTTCGGCGATACCGTTGATAAGCACTGGTGGTACACCCATCAACTTGACCATGTAAATGCAATCGATCAGCAGGGAAATCTTACCGAAGTGGCGGGAGACTTCGCAGGATTATCTGTGAAGAAAGCCCGGCAGGCTATCTTAGATACGCTTGATCAGCAAGAGTATATTTTAGATCGCCAACCCACAACTCAGATTGTCCCGGTGCACGAGCGTTGTGATACCCCGGTTGAATACATCATGAGCCAGCAATGGTTCATCCGTCTTCTTGATTTCAAGGAAGAGATGCTGGCAGCTGGAGACCAGATCAAATGGCATCCGGCCCACATGAAAGCCCGCTATCTGACCTGGGTCGAGAACCTGGCCTGGGATTGGTGCATCTCACGCCAGCGTTATTTCGGGGTTCCATTTCCGTTGTGGTATTGTCAGGAGTGTGGTGAAGTTATCCTGGCCGACTTAGAAAAGCTGCCAGTCGATCCCTCTGAAGATCACCCAAATGAGCCCTGCTCTTGTGGAAGCAGAAAATTCAAACCTGATGAAGACATCCTCGATACCTGGGCTACTTCCTCTATGTCCCCGCAAATAGTAGGACGCTGGCTTTGTGATGATGATCTCTACCAGCAGGTATATCCCTTTTCTTTACGTCCCCAGGCGCATGAGATTATCCGCACCTGGGCATTCTATACGATAGCTAAATCTCACTTTCACTTCAAGCAGGTCCCCTGGAATGCAGTTGCGATCTCCGGTTGGGGTATTGCCGGGGAAGGGATGGGTAAGATCAGCAAGAGCCGGGGAGGGGGACCATCACCTCCGCTTGAGATGATTGACCGTTATTCGGCAGACGCGGTCCGCTATTGGGCGACCAGCACAAGTATGGGGAAAGATACGGTAATCAGTGAAGAGAAGATTCAGATCGGGACGAAATTGACCACTAAATTGTGGAACGTAGCTCGATTCAGTGAACGATTTCTAGAGGATTTCGATGCCTCTCATGGAGTCGATAAATATTCAATCGCAGGGATTAATGGTGAGCATTTATCCCCAGCTGACCGGTGGATCTTATCCCGCTCCCAACGTCTGGTAAGACGCGTGAGCCTACTTTTAGAGAACTATGACTACGCAGCAGCTAAGAGTGAAATCGAGAATTTTTTCTGGCGCGAGTTTGCAGATAACTACCTGGAAATGTGCAAGCAAAGGCTTTATGGCGAAGACATGGTTCAAAGAGAAGCCGCCCGCGCAGCACTGTATCATCTGCTGTTGACAATCATCAAGCTTTTGGCACCTTTTTTGCCTTATGTCACAGAGGCGATCTTTCAGGGTATCTTTGTTAAATATGAGCCATCGCAATCAGAAGATGTCCGTTCTATCCATACCAGCTCCTGGCCGGAGGTTAACAACAATCTTGAGGATGATTTCGCTGAGCTGGTTGGCGAAACATTGGTCGAGATTGCTGTCAGTGTGAGACGCTTCAAGAGCGAAAACGGTATGGCGCTTGGAACTGATATTCAACGCTTGCAATTATCCGCGGATGATGATCAGCTGGCTGCTCAGTTGGAGCGCGCCAGCAGTGACTTAATCAGCATCACTCGTGCCCGGGAGATAGATGTTGGTAACCATCTCGATCAAACCTTGACCATCCTCCTGGATACCAGAAAGATCAAGGCGGCCATCGAGCTATAAGGCTTGCCAAGGAGACCTATTAGATATGAGCAAATACCCTTTCATGCAGGTGGACGCTTTTACCGATCGACCCCTGAGTGGTAACCCGTGTGCGATCCTGTTCGAGGCTGATGGATTCAAAGACGAAACCATGCTGGCCATCGCTCGCGAGATGAACCTTTCAGAAACATCCTTTGTTTACCAGTCGAAGAGAGCTGATTATGGAGCGCGTTATTTCACCCCTGGTGGAGAAATCCCACTTGCTGGACACCCGACTATTGCCACAGTTCACGCGCTGGTCGAATCAGGTCGCTTAGCGCTGACCGGCGAACTCACAGAGATCATTCTGGAGCTGCAAGCCGGTCTGATCCCGGTCGAGATCTCATCTAAAGCGGGTAAAATCCTGAGAATCACTATGACCCAAAATAAGCCTCTTTTCATGGCGACTTACAGCGCAAGTGAAATCCTGCCTGTCTTCGGACTCGGGATTGAGGATTTGCTGCCAAATTCAATTATCCAAACAGTAAGCACTGGCACACCCCAGCTGATGGTATCCGTTCGAGACCTGGAGACACTCAAGCGCATCCAGATCGATAC
>JBEQLH010000052.1:7873-10025 GCA_040326075.1 Anaerolineales bacterium | reverse complement strand
GGTCAGGCAGTGACCGTTCTGCACGGTGAATTTATCTTTTGATTCAATAGAAGAAAATCAGCACTTATCGATTAATAAAATCCTCACAGCGGAGATCCTTAATGACCTCATTTTCCCTTCCCAAAGCCTACGATTTTAAATCCACAGAGAAACGAATTTACGATTGGTGGGAGAGTAATAGCTACTTCAAACCTGTTAATGATCCCAATGAGCCTGGTTTTGATCCAAACGTAGAACCATTCGTAATATCCATCCCTCCGCCTAATGTCACTGGTGAGCTGCATCTGGGTCACGCTATGTTCGTATCCATGGAAGACTTGATGATCCGCTACCAGCGTATGAAAGGGGCCTCGGCGCTGTGGGTGCCGGGGACCGACCACGCCGGCATTGCGACTCAGCTGCAGATAGAAAAAGCATTGGCCGAGGAAGGTCTGACTCGTGAGCAGGTTGGGCGGGAAGAATTCCTGCGCCGCACCTGGGAATGGAAGGAAAAATACGGCGGCATTATCACTCAACAAATCCGTCGTTTAGGCGCTTCTTGTGACTGGGATCGTGAGCGCTTCACCCTGGATGAGGGTCTCTCACAGGCTGTGCGGGAGGCTTTTGTGCGCCTCTACGAAAAAGGCTTGATTTATCGTGGACCGCGCTTGATCAACTGGTCACCCGGGTTAAGGACTGCTGTTTCCGACCTGGAAGTTGAATACACTGAGGAGCCAGGCAAGCTTTATTACTTTAAATACATGTTGGCAGGCTCGGATACGGATTTCATCCCTGTCGCTACTACCCGTCCAGAGACCATCCTGGGGGATACCGGTCTTGCCGTCCACCCGGAAGACCCACGCTACCTGGATTTTATCGGACGAGAGGCCGTAGTGCCTATCTTAGGACGAAAAATCCCAGTGATTGCTGATGAATATGTCGATCGGGAATTCGGGACTGGCGCACTGAAGATCACCCCCGGTCACGATCCAAACGACTATGAAATCGGTGAGCGGCATGGGCTGTCGGTTATATCTGTGCTGGATGAAGCTGCCCAGGTCAATGAACAGGGTGGTCCGTACGCCGGGCAGGATCGATTCGAAGCTCGACAGAATCTTTGGGAAGATATGCGCTCTGCTGATCTGGTGATCAGGGAAGAACCCTATCTGATGAGCATTCCACGCTCCCAGCGTGGGGGTGAGATCATCGAACCTATGATTTCAACCCAATGGTTTGTCCGGATCCAACCATTGGCAGATGCCGCTCTGCAGGCAGTCCGAGATGGACGCATCACCATCATCCCTGAGCAGTTCATAAAGGTTTATTTCAACTGGCTGGAGAACATCGAGGACTGGTGCATCTCACGCCAATTGTGGTGGGGACATCGCATCCCAGTCTGGACATGTGAGGCATGCGGTGAGAATGTCGTCTCCCGACAGGATCCAACCGAATGCACAAAGTGCGGCAGCACAAAATTAATCCAGGATCCAGATGTGTTGGATACCTGGTTCTCCTCAGGTCTATGGCCATTTTCCACTCTTGGCTGGCCACAAGAAACACCTGATTTCAAATACTTTTACCCAACCTCAGTTATGGAGACCGGCTATGACATCCTTTTTTTCTGGGTAGCCCGTATGATCATGGATGGGCTCGAGTTTACCGGTGAAATTCCCTTCCATACTGTCTACCTGCATGGCTTGATCCGCGATGAGAACGGTCGTAAGATGAGCAAGACATATGGCAACGTGATTGACCCATTGGTGGTGATGAACGAGCTCGGCACAGATGCTTTACGCTTTACCCTTTTGGTCGGGTCAACACCTGGTAAAGATATGAACCTCAGCCTTGACAAGGTGGAAGCCAATCGCAATTTTGCCAACAAGATTTGGAACGCGACTCGCCTGGTCCTGGGTTCTCTGGAGCAAGTCGCCCAGACGCCAATGCCCAATGAAGGTACTGAACCAGTTCCAACCCTGGCAGACCAGTGGATATCAGCTCGCCTGGCGTCTCTGAAACGGGATGTTGAACGCCTTTTCCAAAATTATCAATATGGCGAAGCCGGGCGTCAGATATATGATTTCTTCTGGAACGAATTCGCTGATTGGTACATAGAAATCGCCAAGCTGCAGCTTACTGAAGGTGATCGCCAGGCTTACACAACAGCACGAAACCT
>JBEQLH010000052.1:5114-7773 GCA_040326075.1 Anaerolineales bacterium | reverse complement strand
TTATGGATGTGGTCCGCGCTATCCGTAATTTACGCGCTGAGAAAAATGTGAAACCAAAACAACACATTCCTGCCACTCTGGTTGGCGGGGATCACACCGTCGTTCTCCAGAGACAGTCAGCGACTATCGCTCACCTGGCGCGACTCGACACTGAGAAATTTACCATCCAGGAATCTTTGGAGAGTAAACCAGACGGGAATATCGCCTTAGTTATCGGCTCCATCGAAGCCTACCTGCCTTTAGAAGGCCTGGTGGATACAGCAGAACAACGAACTCGGTTGGAAAAAGAACTGTCTGAGACATCCTCCCAGATCGAACGTCTTGAGGCTTTATTATCAAGCCCATTTGCAGAAAAAGCCCCTGCCAACGTGGTAGAAAAAGAACGCAGCAAATTGTCCACTTACTTGGAGAGGGCAGAAAAAATCAAATCTCAGCTCGAGACACTCAATGAGTCCTGATGAAAATCTCTTTATCACAACCGGTCAAGGATCCAAATAATCAATAATTTTTCAATGGAAAATCAATGAACAAAGAAAATATAATTAATGAATTGACAAAATCGAGAGAAAACATCCTGGAAACAGTTCGAGACCTTTCCGATCAAGAAATGGAAACGAAGGGAGTGATCGACGATTGGTCCGTGAAAGACATTTTCGTGCACCTGACCAGGTGTGAGGCTGAGCTGGTTAAACTGCTTTGGCAGGCCAAGCAAGGGACCACCCCAACAACAGCCCATTTCAGTCAAGAATCGGTTGATGACCAAAATGCCCGCTGGCACGAAGAAAGCCGATCTCGTCCTCTTGAATCCGTTCTTAATGATTTCCTCGGAGTCCGCAACCAGACCATCCGTCGAGTGGATTCGCTCACAGAAACAACATTGACCGATCCATCATACTTCCCCTGGCTTGAGGGGGAGCCATTGTGGAAGTGGATCGCTGGTGACAGCTTTGAACATGAAGCTGAGCATGAAGCCCAGATATTAACCTGGAAGACGAATAAAGGAGAATAATCACATGAGAATTGGTGTTGTATACCCGCAAACTGAATTCGGCAATGATCCCCAGGCGATCCGGGATTACGCGCAAACTGCAGAGGGTTTGGGTTACACCCACGTCCTGGCTTATGACCATGTGCTGGGAGCCAATCCTGATCGCCCTGGAGACTGGGATGGACCCTATACATACCAAACGCCATTCCAATCACCGTTTTTACTGTTCAGTTTCATGGCCGCGGTTACCAGTAAATTACGATTTACCACCGGGATCATCATCTTGCCTCAGCGCCAGACAGCACTGGTCGCCAAGCAAACTGCAACTTTGGATGTCTTATCGGGAGGTCGCTTACGTTTGGGAGTCGGAATAGGCTGGAATAAGGTCGAATATACTGGATTGGGTGAGAATTTCCACAACCGAGGCCGCCGGGTTGAAGAACAGGTGTCCTTGATGCGCCAGCTGTGGACAAAACCGCTGGTTGATTTCTCCGGACTCTGGCATACCATCCCAGATGCTGGGCTCAACCCGCTCCCGGTCCAGCGCCCAATACCAGTCTGGTTTGGGGGACATGCTGGACCAGTGATTAAACGTGTGGCAAGCATGGGTGATGGGTGGATGCCAAACTATCGCACACCAGATCAAGCCAAACCCGCTCTGGAAAAAATTGAACGCTATCTCGAACAGGCTGGTAGGGATAAGACCAAGTTCGGAATTGAGGCCAGAATCAGTTTTGGTGATGGAAACGCCAACGCCTGGCAGGAATTAATCCGCGGGTGGGAATCCGCAGGGGCGACACATATTTCCTTAAACACAATGGGACTCGGTTATCAAACTCCGGATCTCCATTTAGAGGCCATTCAGAAATTCGCTTCGGCGATAGGACTCGAACCAGAAAAATAAATGGCAGAGATGGCCTTCAGGAAAATCGAACTTCAAGACACCTGTTTGTATGTCGACATCTCCGGCAGTGGACCTCCTCTGCTCCTGATTCACGGATTCCCTCTGAACCGGGAGATATGGCATCCTCAAATAGAAACCTTATCCTCCATTACGAAAGTCATCGCGCCAGATTTGCGGGGTCATGGCAGGTCACCGCCAACTTCTGGTCCTTATCCGATGGACTTACTGGCAGATGACTGTGCCGCAGTCCTGCATTCTTTGGGGGTTGATAAACCGGCCATCGTTTGTGGATTGTCAATGGGTGGATATGTAGCCTTCGCTTTATTTCGTAGATATCCATCACTTATTAGAGGAATGATCCTGGCTGCCACCCGAGCTGGTGCTGATTCGCCAGAAACCAAGGAAAACCGGGAAAAAGCTGCTGCATCTGTCGAGGAGAATGGTATCCAGGATGTTGTCGATAGTATGCTGCCCAGGCTATTGGCACCTCAAACTTATTCTGAGCAGCCCAAATTAGTTGAAAAAGTAAAAACCATCATGGATCAAACTTCCTCCCAGGGTATGGTGGCTGCTCTGAAAGGCATGAAGGCCAGGCCAGATTCAACTCCAATATTGGAAGAGATCAATATGCCGGTATTGATCCTTCATGGTGCAGATGACCAGCTTATTCCCCTCAGCGAAGCAGAACTCATGCGCTCCAGGATTGAAGATTCACAAATGGAAGTCATCCCCAACGCTGGCCACCTGCCGAACCTCGAACAGCCAGG
>JBEQLH010000052.1:0-5014 GCA_040326075.1 Anaerolineales bacterium | reverse complement strand
GCATCCAAAAGAACCTGAACCAGGGGATGATTGGGTTGAAAATCGAGAATTATCCTTGACATACTAGAACGCTTGTGCTATTATGTATGTAAACCTTTTTAGACCTAATTTACCATTTACAAAGGAGAAACTATCATGTCGGAACATCATATCGTCCATGTTGAATTCTCGGCAAAAGATCTTGAAGCTGCGGGGAAATTTTACTCCGATCTTTTCGGGTGGAAAGTTGAGCAACTCCCGGAGATGAACTATGCCATGTATGATACCGGCGGAGAAGTTGGTGGAGGTTTTAACCCGGTATCTGAAAGTAATCCCGCTGGAACAGTTTTAGCCCATATCAGCACCGATGATATCGATGCTACCCTCGCCAAAGCGGAATCAATGGGCGCAAAAACCGTCGTCCCAAAAACTGTGATCCCAGATATGGGTTGGTTTGGCGTTTTCTCTGATCCATCTGGTAACATGATCGGGCTATACACACCCCTTCCAAAATAATCCCGATCCGAACAACTAAACACCAACCCCACGATTGTAAACCTTGCTAACACAATGACCGCCTGATTACCAGGCGGTCCGATTTCATTTTGCATCAATATAACTTAATCAAGACCAATAATTTGTTCACAGAACTCTCAATGGTAGAATCAGCGAAGCAAAGCTGAGTCCCCCACCATGGCAATATAGATGGATGGCCTGGCTTTACTTACTTTAGTGTGCCTCGATTGTCACAACCATTATTTGCGAGGAATTGTTGAGTACACCAAAAACCCCTTCAGATCAAAATAAATTCAACCTGATCCTGGCTGGAATCTTTGTCGCTTTATTTATCCTGTCCACAGTGGCTGTCGTATTCTCATTTTTCCCAACCAGGCAGATCCTCAACCCGGAATTCTACAAACAAACCCTCGCAGATCAGGAAATCTATCAAAGGCTGCCCGGGGTAATTGCACAACAACTCGCTTCGAGCATTACACAGGATGGGGGTGAATCACCTTTTCTTGAAAATCCTTCTGTTGATATTCTGATCCTGGAACAGGAGGAGTGGGAATCGATTCTAACCGATCTGATCGATCCAGGTTGGCTCCAATTGCAGACCGAGAACATCATCGACCAATTCTTCGATATCCTGCTTATTTCACCAGACCCTGTCAATGCGCCAATTACAATCTCGCTTGAAGAGGTCAAATCCCGGCTGGCCGGTCCAGAAGGCACCCAGGCTTTCAAACAAATTCTGGATGCTCAACCACCTTGCTCAGTGAACCAATTGTTGGGTTTTTTGCAGCTGGGATTGGGACTGCCCACTTCAATAGAAACATTACTTTGCCGCCCCCCGGACTACATCATTTCTGAGTTAACCTCCGCCGTCGGATCATTCCTTTCCAGTGCAGTAGACCAGGTTCCTGATCAGGTGACGATATCAATGCCTGAGGCACTACTAGATAGCTCAGCATCCGGAGCATCTCCTGATCCAAACCAGGCTGCCATCCCTGAGACCATTCAAACTCTACGCAGAACCTACACAGCCATCTTGTGGGGTCCGATATTACCTTTAGTGTTCCTCTTCTTGGTGACGATTTTAGCTGTCCGCTCTCTAAATGATTTTCTTCTCTGGTGGGGAGGCTCTTTGCTCACGGCCGGATTGATTAGTCTAATTTTATCTTTATCACTATATCCAGCTACGAATTGGGCTTTCAGCAGGTTAATTCCCGCTGAATCCGGAACTCTCTTTGGATTAACGAACATCCTGATCCAACTAGGAGTGATGGACCTATCCCAGGAGTTAGCTTCAAGACTGGTGATCTCGGTTGTTATTCCAGCAGCCGTGATCACCATCATCGGGTTTTCACTTCTCCTGGCATATTATTTACTCGGTCGGAATTCATCCCCAGCAAATCTGGAGCAAGTAAATTCTGCGGATCCAGCTCCTGATGATATGTGGGACTCCTGAATTAACCTTCAGACTCCCCCTCTTTTCGGTCATCATCCGGTAAATACTTCCGTTTCCACTCGTACAATTTATTTAACGCCTCGATCGGAGAGAGAGTATTAATATCCAGTCGATCGAATTCTGCCAACAGCGGATTTGTCTCAGGGAAGAGAGCCAGCTGCTGCGGTGCTTGTGGATCGATGTGGACAGCTTTACCAGATGAGCTTTCAAGCTGCTGCAGGATCTCACTCGCCCGTTGGACCACCGGACCTGGCAGCCCTGCTAGCTGGCCAACATGAATGCCATAGGATTGATCAGCGCCGCCAGGGACGATCTTGTGCAAGAAAATAACCTTGTTTTCCGCTTCACTGACCGCAACATTATAATTTCTCACACCGGGCAATAAATCAGATAACTGGGTTAGTTCATGGTAATGTGTGGCGAAAAGCGTCTTTGAGCGCAAGCTGGGGTGATTATGGATATATTCAACCACTGCCCAGGCGATAGATACCCCGTCATAAGTACTCGTTCCACGACCGATTTCATCCAGGATCAACAGGCTTCGGTTGGTTGCGTGATGCAGAATATTAGCCATCTCGACCATTTCCACCATGAAAGTTGACTGTCCAGCATAAATTTCATCCTGCGCCCCAATGCGGGTGAAGATGCGGTCAACCAGTCCAATGCGGGCAGAATCCGCTGGCACAAAGCTGCCCAACTGAGCCATCAAGACAATCAGGGCAACCTGGCGGAGGAATGTCGACTTACCTGACATATTCGGCCCGGTGATGATCCGGATTCGCTCACCTGTTTCGAAATTCGCGTCGTTCGGTACAAAGCGTTCAGTGCTCATCAATTGTTCAACCACCGGATGCCGCCCGCTTTTGATATCTAAAACATCCTCAGCGACCACTTCAGGACGCACATATTTGTACAAGGCCGCAGCTTCAGCCAGGCTTGACATCACATCCAGGCGTGCGATCATCCGTGCGGTTGATAGCAGCCTCCCTGAAGATCCGCTCAATCGTTCACACAATTCATTGAATAGACGCCGTTCAATCTCGTGAATGCGCTCTTCAGCGTTTAACACCAGTGTCTCATATTCCTTCAACTCCGGTGTGATGTAGCGTTCAGCGTTTACCAGGGTTTGTTTACGGATATACTCATCTGGAACCATGCCGGTGTTGGCTTTGGTTACTTCGAGATAATAACCAAATACCTTGTTGTAGCCTACTTTTAGCGTTTTAATTCCGGTACTTTTACGTTCGATCGATTCAAGGTTGGCTATCCACTCCCGCGCATGCCTCGACTTTTCAATCACCCCATCCAGCTCAGCTGAATAACCGCTCTGGATCACACCCACATTTTTCAGAGTCGCAGGTGGGTCTTCATTCAGGGCAGTTTCGAGTAAGGATAGCTCCTTCGTACAAAGATACAGTTTGCCAATCACCTCTTCAAGTGCGGGCTCCTTCTCTGGTAGCAATCCTTTTAAATCAGGGAGCTGTTGAAGAGTACTGCGAACAGCGACCAGGTCGCGAGGTAGGCCTGTACCTCCGGCAATTCTCTGGGTGAGACGTTCTAAATCGGCAATCGTCTTCAGGGCGGCGCGCAATTCTTTTCGTGCCAACCCATTTGTGACGAAATATGCCACACCCTCCTGCCTTTGGTGGATTTGCTCAATATCCAACAATGGCTTGCTCAACCACTGGTTAACCAACCTGGCTCCCATCGGAGTGATGGTGTGATCCAGTACGCCCAGCAATGCCCCGGTTTTCGCCCCATCCCTAATGGTTTCGGTCAGCTCCAGGTTGCGTCGTGTAGCCGCATCCAGAGTCATAAATTCATTCAACTGGTAGGTAGAAAGTCCCGCCAGTAATTTGAGCGCAGCAGATGAAGTTTCCCCAAGGTATTGGACGATCCCCCCGGCAGCAGATATCGCCAGAGGTAGCCCCCGCAAACCAAAACCATCCAGGGATGCGGTCGCAAAATGATCGAGCAGCACTTGCTGACAGCGGGCGGGTTCAAAGCGCCAGGCTGGCCATGGAGTTGCATGACCAGGCACTCCATTCTCAAACGGATTTGCATCCGCATGCAGGATTTCTGCCGGATTCAGCCGTACCAGCTCAGCCCGGACAGCAGAGATAATATCGCTGGAATTAATCTCGGTTGTTGAGAATTCACCGGTGGTGATATCGACATATGCCACGCCTGCCCGACCTTCCTGTATGACGCTGCAGGCCAAATAATTGTTCTCATCACCAGGCAGCAGACCGGGTTCAACAATCGTCCCAGGAGTCACCACGCGGGTAACTTTTCGGGGTACCAGACCCTTAACAGGTTGCTCCCCAACCTGGTCACAGATCGCTACATGGTAGCCTTTTTCGATTAAGCGGGATAAGTAGTTTTCAACCGCATGGTAAGGAATCCCCGCCATAGGAATTCGGACACCTTTGGCTACATTGCGGGAGGTCAAGACAATATCCAGCTCTCGGGAGGTCGTCTCTGCATCCTGGTCGAACGTTTCATAGAAATCCCCCAGGCGAAAAAAGAGAATAGTATCCGGGTATTGGCGCTTGATATCGAGATATTGCTTGCGAATCGGGGTGACTTCCTTTGATTGAGCCATGCGCTCATTGTATGACGAGCAGTAAAAATCATCAAGCTTATTCATTAAATTGCCAATAATTCCTGTCATCGGAACCAAGTTATTGCTTTTTTCCATCCTTAAGAATATAATCAAATCACTATACTCATTCAGAAAGGAGATGTATCCAATGGCAAGCGTAACGTACGATCACGTTACAAAGCGCTTCGGAGAAGTTATCGCAGTCAATGATCTCGATATTCAAATCGTTGACAAAGAATTTCTCGTTCTGGTTGGCCCTTCAGGCTGCGGAAAATCCACCGCACTTCGTTGTCTGGCCGGACTGGAAGACATATCTGACGGTCAAATTTTGATCGATGATCAGGTTGTCAATGACGTTCCCCCCAAAGACCGGGACATCGCCATGGTGTTCCAATCCTATGCGCTGTACCCCCATATGTCAGTTTATGACAACATGGCATTCGGTCTCAAATTGCGGAAGA
>JBEQLH010000242.1:1857-5061 GCA_040326075.1 Anaerolineales bacterium | reverse complement strand
GCAACATCGGTATGGTCTTCCAGAGCTACGCCCTCTATCCCCACATGACCGTCTTCCAGAACATTAGCTATCCCCTTAAACTGCAGAAAATCCCCAAGGAGGAAATGAAAAAGCGAGCGCAGAAAGTGGCCGATATGATGGACATCGGACACTTGATGGATCGTAAGCCAGCTCAGCTCTCCGGTGGGCAGCAGCAGCGCGTGGCCCTGGGCCGTGCGCTGGTTAAAGAGCCTAAACTGCTGCTGTTCGACGAACCGCTTTCCAACCTGGACGCGCGTCTGCGCCTTTCCATGCGCGGCGAAATCAAACGGCTTCAGGTAGAACTGGGAATCACCTCTATCTATGTTACCCACGATCAAGTGGAGGCTATGACCATGGCCGACCGCGTGGCAGTGATGAAAGGAGGCGAGCTTCAGGCTTATGACCCGCCGGATGTACTCTATGACAAGCCGCGTACCCTGTTTGTGGCCAGCTTCGTGGGTAATCCGCCGATGAACCTTATTGATTTGGAGGTCAGCCGCGAAAACAGTAACTACCATGCCCGTGCAGAAGGGATTGATTTGATTGTCCCTGCTGAGCGGGGTGAAAAGGCTGCTGGCAAAGGCCAGGTTATCATGGGCATCCGGCCTGAAGATATAACGATCGCTTCATCTGGGCCCAGTGCAAGCACTGACCGGAATATCTCTGGCGAAATATACATTGTCGAGCCGTTGGGCCGCGACGACCTGATTGACGTACGCGTAGGCGAGGTCAGCATTCGCGTGTTGGCCGATCCCGCCTTGAATCTGAAAATGGGTGAAACCACCACGCTCGAATTCAACACCAGCAAGGTGCAGTTCTTTGACCCGGCAACAGAGCAATCTTTGCTCTGGTAACAACGAATCCGGAATGAAGAGGATTGTCTATATGATCACCGTTACCCTGACTAGCTGCGCCATATCCGGTTGAAGACGACTTCAGCCCTCTCTGAGCAGGTCTTAGAGAGAGCTGAATATTACGAGTAGGATTAATAGCGATGACAAATCACCGGGAATCGTTACGCGATTTCGACAAATCCCGACGAAAGGCGTTCGTTCAGAGGATTCTGGTCTTCTTTACTCACCAATCGCTTGACTTACTGCCTTTCGAACAGGTACGCGAACAGTTGCGTCTCCGCGATCGCCACTACCGAGGTCTGCAAGAGGTACCCCTAAATCAAATCGTGGGTAGTGTGGGGCGCTACCAAGATTTTACACGCACATTTCTACCTCGCAGTGACGGGCTGCGAGAACGATGGTCTGCGGTTGAAGATCTAGTGAAAGCAAGCGGTTTACCTCCTGTAGAACTTTACAAGGTGGGGGATGTCTATTTCGTTCGTGATGGCAATCATCGGATCTCTGTCGCTCGTGCCCAGAACGTGTCGGAAATCGAGGCTTTTGTATGGGAATATCCCAGCCTGGTGCCCCTCAGCCCTGATGATGATCTTGATGACCTGCTCATCAAGCAAGGATACGTGACGTTCCTGGAGAAAACGCACCTCAACAAGCTGCGTCCAAGCCAACACATCGAATTGACCGCCCCGGGGAGGTATCGTGATTTGCTTGAACACATCGCAGTCCATCGCTACTTTCTGAGCCAAGAGCAAGGCCGGGAGTTTGCGGCTGAAGAGGCGGTTACCAGTTGGTACGACAATGTCTACCTTCCAATTATTCACGCGATTCGCAAACAGAGGATTCTGAAGCAGTTTCCGGGTCGAACCGAATCAGACCTGTATATTTGGGTTTCGCGCTGGCAGTATCAGTTGAGCGAATGCTACGGCAAATCTATCAGCGCTGAAGAGGCTGTGGAAAACTTTGCAGAACAGGATAGGAGATTAGATAAATAGAATTGAGAACATCCTGGTGCTATACGAGACAGTCAAGAACGTTGGACAATAATCCATGATCCACAACATTGCACATCGAGGGGCCTCGGCCTACGAACCAGAAAATACCCTGCGCGCCTTTGAACGAGCCATTCAGATGGGAGCCACCATGCTTGAGCTGGATATCCACCTCAGCAGGGATGGCCACCCGGTTGTCATTCACGATACAAAGGTATCGAGGACCACTAACGGAAAGGGTTATATTAGCGAGATGATCCTGAAGCAAATCAAGGAGCTCAATGCTGGAAAGGGAGAAAAGGTACCAACCCTAAACGAGGTTGTTGACCTGGCGCGTGATCGGGCAAAACTCTATATTGAACTGAAAGGGCATCGCACACTTAGCCCGGTTTTGGAAGCGCTCAACTCGATGTCTTTCGTGGACCAGGTGATTGTCAGTTCTTATATTCCGAGGTTAATTAAAAAAGCCAAGTTTCTAGACCCGACGATCCGCACATCCATACTCATCACTTGGTACGAGGAGAGGGAGGATGACTTCGTGGAACGGGCATTGGCTGTGGCAGCAGATTACATTCATCCCTGCTGGGAAAATGAAATCCCCAACCCATCTAAATTACTCACAACTGACACAATTTCGAATATCCGCAGACACGGTCTGGGCTTAATCACTTGGCATGAGGAGCGACCAACCGAGCTGCAGAAGCTTGTCAAGCTCGGTCCAGACGGTATTTGCACGAACACTCCTGATGTTTTAACTGCGATCTTAAGAGAATAGAAAGGAAGACTATGATATCGTCACCACATATTGACATTATGATGATAGGCCACTTTGCAAAAGACAAGTTGGTAGTTGATGGTCAGGGAGAAATGTCCTCAGGCGGCGCGGTTTACTATGGTAGTATTGCCCTTAGACACTTGGGTATTGGCGTCGTTGTTGTCACTCGCCTGCATCCAGATGATTTTTCCTCGTTAGACGAACTCAAGCAAGAGGAGGTGCAGGTCTTTGCCATCCCTGCTCTTGAAACGTCTGGGATTGAAAATATCTACGATTCAGCGGATATGGAACGGCGTATCTGCAAATCTCTTGGTTTTGCCGGCCCTTTCCAAATAGAAGACATCCCGAATTTATCAGCGCACATTTATGTTGCTGCCTCGATCATCGCTGGTGAAATTGATCTAGCGCTGCTTCAATCACTGGCGAAGCGTGGTCCCGTGGCACTCGACATACAGGGTTTTGTCCGTGTCCGAAATAATGGTGAGTTGGTCTTCCGCCAATGGCCTGATATGGCTGAAGGGTTATCTCATGTGACTTATCTCAAAGTAGATCGGGCTGAAGCTGAACT
>JBEQLH010000242.1:0-1757 GCA_040326075.1 Anaerolineales bacterium | reverse complement strand
CTGAAGGGTTATCTCATGTGACTTATCTCAAAGTAGATCGGGCTGAAGCTGAACTTATAACTGGTCAGACCGACCTCCAGGTGGCTGCCCGTCAACTGGCCGAGTACGGCCCACGCGAGGTCGTTGTCACACAGTCATCGGGAGTAACCGTATTCGCTGAAGGGGACATCTTCCAAGCCCCATTTACTCCACGTACCATTGATGGTCGTACCGGTAGAGGAGATACCTGCTTCGCTACTTATCTGGGGAAAAGATTGAGCGCCTCCCCTCAAGAGGCTTGCCGCTTTGCAGCCGCAGTTACCACATTAAAACAAGAGCAGCCTGGACCCTGGAAGGGCAACCTTTCAGATGTAGAAGCCATACTAACAACACTTTGATGATGCCATACCCACTAGCTCATTCTACCCAAATCATTGCCCACCGGGGTAATTCTGGACCCTCCCCTGAGAACACACGTCTGGCGATCGAACAAGCGATAGACCTGGGAGTCGACATGGTCGAGGTGGATGTTCATATTAGCCAGGATGGAATCCCAGTTCTCATCCACCACTCCAGACTTGAATACACAACCAACGGACAGGGGTATGTATCAGAACATAATTTATCGGAGCTTAGATTGTTGGATATTGGCGGCTGGAAAGCCCCTGAATTTGCAGGGGAACGTATCTTGACACTGCACGACGTTTTAGATTTGGCCAGAAATCGGATATCTATAAATCTGGATATAAAAACAGAACGCGTCATCCCTGCTACAATTAAAATAATTCAGGAGATGGGAGTCTTGAACCAGGTAGTCATCAGCGGATGTACTCAAGACTACGTAAAGAACGTCCTATCGCGAGAACCGCACCTGACTGTTCTCTTGAATCTTGATGGAAAGTTGGAACAATTGGCTCTTACGGGACCGGCACCGTTATTTCGATCTCGTTGCCTTTCTGTGGCCGAGCAATCTGGCGCGGCCGGAATCAATATTGCCCACGTTTTTATCAATCGTCTCCTTGTCCAACAAGCTCATCAAAAGGGATTGTCTGTTTGGGCTTGGACAGTGGATGACGAAGAGCGTGTGCAAGAGCTATTGGAAATGGGAGTTGATTCAATCACTACCAATTGGCCTGAACAGATGATGACTATATTAAAGAAATGGACAGTGAACGTGAAGCGAGATGGACAATAGTTAGGTGAACCATCCTTGCTTTGACCTGAGAAATGACTCTGGTAACCTGGCGGATTAGGATGTTCGTGGTGACCTCGGACTTACTTCCAAGAAGAACACAAATAATGCGAAACAGATTTTAATCTGGTATAAGAACTTCTGTCATCAATAATTTCAAATGATCCCAATTTGCATCAGGTAGAAATGTCCTCAAAACCTTCTGCGATCATAATCTGAAATATATTTCCTGAAGAGAGCGCTAATCCGTGTTGGTCAACCAATTTGTCATATGCGCAGGTTGGTCCAAAATCTACCTAGTGATTACGTAACAAATCAATGGTTATTTGCCTTGTTTCTGCTGGAAGTTGATTATTTCTTGGATTTACGCGTCTTTGACTCACTTGTCCAGCAATCCCTTTTCTTGGTAGTTTTCCCATAATCTTTTGACTCCTTTTCTCAAGGTGAACATTACTAAGTTAAACAAACAAAATCCTTGATTTCTTAGGAGAAAACAAGTAGAATACCTTTATGCACACGTGTGCACGGGGTGTGTTTATATGATAACAATTAAAGATGTTGCCAAAATAGCAGGGGTATCTCACTC
>JBEQLH010000241.1:0-5072 GCA_040326075.1 Anaerolineales bacterium | reverse complement strand
CCCTGGAAGCAGCCATCGACAAGCTGCAGATCCCTCTTCTTGGCATCGTTCCAGCTGACTCTGAACTGATGGAATTTGAGTTCAGCGGTCGTCCGCTGGTCGAGCTAGGCGATGATTCACCGGTATTCCGTTCAATTGCTGAAATGATGGCACAGATGCTTGATTAACTCCCCCATTGAGCTTAATCCCATGCAGGATTTCAGGTTGAGCAGCACACCTAATTGATATAGTCAGGTTAATAAGAAGCACCCGGTCCAGAGATAAGACCGGGTGCATTTATCTACTTCGAATTCAATCTTAGAACAAGCCGACCACCTGTCCAGTTTCGAGATCCAGGTCGACGTCATAGAACACTGGTCGGGTCGGTAGACCTGGCATGGTGCTCACCTTACCAACCAGGGGGTACAGGAAACCCGCTCCAACAGAAGCGCGAATATCACGAATGGGAACCCTGAATCCGGTTGGAACGCCCTTTAACAGCGGATCATGACTCAGGCTCAAGTGTGTCTTGGCCATGCAAAGCGGTAAATCAGCAAAGCCAAGTCTGGTGTACAGCTCGATCTTTGCCTCCGCCTCAGGTTCGTAGTCAACCCCATCTGCCCCGTAAATTTCCTTGCAAATCGTCTCGATTTTCTTCTTGATCGACCAGTCGAGGGGATACAGGAATTTGAAGTCATTGGGTTTCTCAACAGCTTTGACGACTGCCTCAGCCAATGCCTTTGCTCCTTCACCACCCTCCATCCAATGTCTCGAGACTACCGAATCCTCAGCACCTGCTGCAAGGGCGGCCTCTCGCACCAGCTCAACTTCAGCCGGGGTATCATCTGCAAAGGAATTGACCGCCACGACGACCGGGATACCGAATCCCAGGGCGTTTTTAATATGCTTCTGCAGGTTGCCCAACCCAGCCCGCAGCATGTCCAGGTTTTCTTCAGTGTAAGCGGGGTCCAGTGGTTTACCGGCTACAACTTTAGGACCACCACCATGCATTTTCAGCGCCCGAACTGTTGCTACCAAGACGACAACATTGGGGATTAATCCTGAATAGCGGCATTTGATGTCGAAGAATTTCTCCATGCCAATGTCCGCACCAAAGCCCGATTCTGTGACGACATAATCGGCCAGTTTCAGTGCAATTTTATCGGCGATGATCGAGCTGTTTCCGTGCGCAATGTTAGCAAATGGTCCTGCATGAACGAAGACCGGGGTACCCTCCAGGGTCTGCATAAGCGTCGGCTTGATGGCGTCCTTCATTAAGACTGTCATAGCACCAGCCACGCCCAGATCCTCAGCGGTGACTGCTTCACCTTTTTTGTTGGTTCCGATCACGATCTCGCCAAACCGCTTGCGCATGTCAGCCAGGTCTGTAGTCAGAGCCAGGATGGCCATGATCTCACTGGCAACGGTGATGTCGTATCCGGTTTCACGAGTTTTGCCCTTTTCCGCTGGGCCTTCACCGATCGTGATCCCTCGTAAAAAGCGATCATTAGTGTCTACCACCCGCCGCCAGGTGATCGAATCAGGGTCAATATCCAGGCGCACAAATTCGCTGCGCTCTTCGGGAGTTAATTCGTTGGGATCAGTCTTGTCAATGCCCAGCTTCTCTAAACGGTGCAGCATAGATGGACTGAATCTGCGATTGCCCTGCTTATCGGGTGGGCACAGCCGGTCAAAAAGCTTCTCATCAGTTTGATTACCCTCATGGAATACCCGCACATCGATCGCCGCCGCCAGCAAATTATTTGCCGCCGTTATGGCATGGATATCCCCAGTTAGATGCAGGTTGAAATCTTCCATCGGGATTACCTGGCTGTATCCACCACCCGCGGCGCCACCTTTGATCCCGAATGTCGGACCCTGGCTTGGCTGCCGGATGCAGGTAAACACCCGTTTTCCGAGATGAGCACCCAGGGCTTGACTCAACCCCACCATGGTTGTGCTCTTCCCCTCACCTAGAGGTGTTGGCGTTATGGCGGTCACATCAATGTACTTGCCATCAGGAACGTCCTTGAGTCGGTTCAGAACGTCTAACGTGACTTTTGCTTTGTAATTCCCATACAGCTCCAGCTCTTCGGGGAGCAAACCCAGCTCCTCCGCAATTAGATTGATGGGCTTGAGTTCTGCTGCCTGGGCAATGTCAATGTCTGAGGGGACGGGATGAATGAGTTTAATCGGTGTTGGTTTAAAAGGACGTAATCCAGGAAAATCGCGTGCTGCGGACATTTAATGCTCCTTATCTCGGTTTTAAGTGAAAATGACTTAAAGATTCTGGTCTATTGTGGCAGGTTTCACTAAATTGTACAATTGACGCATGTCCTATTCCCCCACGTAAGTTGTCACTTCTTGATCAAGTTAATTTGTGGTTTGTTACCTTTGTCACATATCAAAGCGAACAAAGCATAGTTGCTTTAAGGATTTCTTTACTGTAAGATATCTTTGAGATTACAGGACAATTGATCTCCTATCCCATAATGACCTTGTGGTTATATAAGCATATCTTTTTAAGGAGTGTGGAATGCCAGAGCGAAAGAAAGTTACCTTACCTGATTTATTCAAAAAAGCAGCAAACAATGAACCGATCACCATGTTAACTTGCTATGACTACCCTACAGCTCACTTCCAGGAGCAGGCTGGCATCGATATGATCCTGGTTGGTGATAGCCTGGGGATGACCATGCTTGGTTATGAGAGCACACTACCGGTGACAATGGAAGACATGATTCGCCATACTCAAGCCGTGCGGATTGGCTCTCCAAATGCCTGGCTGCTTGGTGATATGCCTTACATGAGCTACCAACCCAGTGTTGAGACCGCGATACGCAATGCTGGTCGCTTCATGGCAGAAGCTGGCTGCAACGCCATCAAACTTGAAGGGGGTGCAGAAATGGCAGATCGGGTTGTAGGCATCGTTGCCGCCGGTATCCCAGCCATGGGTCACCTTGGTCTCACACCACAGAGTGTAAGCGCCCTGGGTGGTTTTCGCTTGCAGGGTAAGGGCGCCCTTCAAGCAAAAAAGATCCTTGATGATGCCAAAGCACTCGAGGAAGCAGGTGCTTTCGCGGTCTTGTTGGAATTGGTACCCGACCGCTTATGCAAACTGATCACCGAAAGAGCTGAAAACTGCCTGATCATCAGCCTGGGAGCTGGTCCTCATGCTCACGGACAGCTCTTGATTTACCATGATGCCTTTGGCCTTTACCCACGCTTCAAGCCACGCATGGCCAAAGTTTTCGCTGACGCTGGGCAATTGATCCAGGACGGACTTAAACAATATGCCTTAGAAGTCACGCAGCGTGAATTCCCCCAACCGGAAAACTGGTTTGGTATGCCTGATGATGAATACCAAGAATTACTCAACCTTCTAGAGGAGTAAGTCAGACAACTTCTGCTAATGAAAGTCCAGGAGAATTATCATGGTTAGCGATCTTCGAAACAAATTAGCAATATCGCCAGACCGGCTAGAGGCCATCAACGCCATTCTTCTCAACCCAGATTCACGCGTGATAAATGATTTCCTGGCTGTTGTAGATGAATACGGCACCCCCCAGGAGATCAACCAATTAGCCCGTGAGGCAAGCCAGCTGCCTGTCTTGCTCAAGAAAGTAGAAGCAACAAAACCTGAATACCTGGCAGATTTGCAATGGCTGGAGACACAACGTAAGCAAGATGCATTTATAACAATTGCAGATTACAGGCGGAAAGTAATGGGGGATAAAGCAGACGAAACCAACTTTAATGAAGAATATCCTGTTACGCTCGAGGTCAGCGCTGCCCAGTATTTCCCTTGGATTATCTTAGCTGCCAAACGAGCCATCGAACAAGGTTCATTGATGCCTGGTCGTTATATAAAAGTACGCAAGATGAAAGAACAAGAAGCAGATGGCGACCTGCCAGCTACAGCAGCTGCAATGCAAATCCTGGGTGCTTCATTCGTAGAAACCCTTGATACGAAAGGTACGGATGGTTCGAATATCCACCTGGGGGGTCCCGAAACGATCACAGGATATTTTGGTGGCGTTGGTCAACCGAACGAATATGCCTTGAAATGGCTGCACGAATATCTTTATTACTACACCAAATACGGTATTCGGCAGGTACTCAACCTCAATCCGGGTACAGTGCTTCTAGGCTATATGCTCCATAGAATCGGAGTGGACATCGAATTCAAGATATCCGTGTTCATGGGCAATGATAACCCTTATGCCGCATTCTGGACCTTGATCGGTGCGAAACTTTTTTCCCGAGATGATGGCAATTCCCCCCTCATTGGGTTCAATTGGAGCAATTCGATCAACAACGAAACGATGGAAATCACCGCCCAATTCCGTGAAGATTTTGGCTTCGAGGATGTAGTCCGATTTGAACATCACATTACAGAAACCTATAAGAGCATCGTAATTCAACCCTATGACCGCCTTGACGAACTGATCGAGATTGCTGACCATGTGCCCAATATCTCTGCCAAACATGAGGGTGGCAGCCCGGAAATCGACTCCACCCGTCCCCACCCTTCCGATATCCTTGATTATTTCCGGGATAAGGATGAGATCTTTGCCAGCGGTGATTGGGATCACCTGACCCAGAACTTCCTCGACAAAGTCGATGCGACCAACAAAACAGCCTGGGCATTAACCGAGAACGGACTTTCGTTTATTGCCGCGACTAATCTGCACCTGTAAAAAGTGAGAAGCAATGATCCCAAAACAAATGGATTCCTTTCTGAGAGAAAGACTCCCTCAGCAAACCTTTGCTAACCGTGTGGTCAAGGATAATGGCAAATGCTTCCTTGAGTTCGGCACCCAGGATGTGGAGCGCCTGTCCAGACTGGGTATTCAAGTTGACAGCCTTGGTCCACGGTTGGTGGTCGCCATGTGGGATGAAGCTTCTTCACAGGAGATCGGTGGTTACTTAATCGTCGACAACCTGGCCATGGGTCGCCCTTCAATGGGCGGTATTCGCATGCTGCCAGATGTCACCCCTGCCGCAATTCACAACCTGGCGCGAGGTATGACGCTTAAGAATGCAGCCGCCGATCTCCCCTTCGGAGGCGGTAAATCCGGGATTGTCGCTGA
>JBEQLH010000240.1:0-5073 GCA_040326075.1 Anaerolineales bacterium | reverse complement strand
AGGCGCATGGTCCCAAGTAAGGATTTATAGGTACTCAACTGGATGCTCCTTATTGTCTGTTTGTTGTCTTTGGTGTGTATATTGTGTATTTTATCACTTTATCCTTACAGCTAAGTAATTCAGCGAGCCTGTCTGCTGTTCGAAATGAGTTGACTCAGAAAATCGATGTCATTGTCTGACCCCCAAAAAGAAGAACCGAACAGAAAGCCCCTGATGACTCAGGAACTTTTGCTCGGATGCCCCCACGGAAATGGCATCCCCTCATGAGGATGAACTCCTGTTTTTGTCTTGATTGGTCGGAAAAATAAGATGATATGTTCGTTTCCAATTTGAGAATCGTTTCTTGATGGATTATACTTCGAGCATGAATTCATTTTATTCAGATACACATCCAAAAATGGAAGCATTACAGATCAATCTTTTGCGCGAAACGCCTCCCTGGCGCAAAATGGAGATGTTGGTTGAATTGAATATGGCCGTGAGGGAGTTAGCGTTGGCAGGACTTCGTCAGCGCTATCCTGAAGCGGATGAAACTACACTCCTTCGTTATCTGGGAAACATTCTTTTAGGTTCTGATATAGCAGGGAGAGTCTGCGGGGAGCTGGAAAATCGTGCTTAATCCGATCCAAATTACGGCCAAGGTAACGGATATATTGGAAGAGTTGGATGTCCGTTATTTTATTACCGATTCACTGGCCAGCACATTCCATGGAATGATCCGTACGACGCAAGATTCAGATTTAGTAGCGGAATTCGACCTTGAACACATAAAACCATTTGTCAATACATTGGATAAGGATTTTTACATCGATCAAGAAATGATCATTAACGCAGTAACCGATCATTCCAATTTCAATATCATTCACCGGGAGAGTTTTTTCAAAGTTGATATTTTTATCCCCCAATTACGCTCATTTGAAGAAGAGCAATTTAATCGCACAAAGAGGCAAGTTTTATCTCAAGAGCCAAAAATTGAAGCATTTGTTGCTTCCGCCGAGGATACATTGTTGGCGAAACTTGAATGGTATCGTATGGGCGGGGAGGTATCCGAAAGGCAGTGGCGTGATGTCTTGGGGGTAATAAAGGTACAGGCCGGTGTGCTTGATACGAATTACTTATTTCAAATGGCGGAGAAATTAGACGTGAGAGACTTGCTTGAAAAAGCTCTAAGTGGCTAATGATACTCACAAGATTTGATCGGTAAACCGTTTCATTTACAAATCTAGCCCAATCCCTCCATTTTTCCCTCTTATCGAACTGAATTCTGTGTATGGCGTTATGAAGAACGCCATGAATGACAAAAACCGTTCTACATCATCATTAGAACGGTCCTCAAAAATTAATACCCCTAAGGAAATATCATCACACTTGGGGACGAACTTAGGTCATGTGATTGTCTTTTCTTGTTTAGATGTAACATATAAGAAAAAAACCCCTGATGGCTCAGGAGCTTATTCTAGGATGCTCCCACGAATATGGCATCCCCGCATGGGGACGAATCCCGTGACTCTGAATCTAAATTTAACGTTCCTACTTCAAGAACCTGTTACGCGATAAACCCTAATTTCAACATTGTGAATAAGGTGCTCTACACCAATGGAGAAATTTTATCCCAAAGGTCGGGTAGATCTAAAGCTTTACCGAATTGTTCCACCCAGAATTGAACCCTTTCTTTGTCCAAATCGGGGTGGCTGGCAGAGATTGCCTCAATATCCATCAGATCTTGCTGCCGGTGGGCGACTGCTTTCAGGATAATTAAATCTTCAGGAGTGGGCAAACGAAGATGTAAACTACCAATATTTACATTTTGACTGCGTGCAACCATCTCAGTTTCAAATGGTAAGACACCTAATGAAATATCAACATTCGTGCCGCTTGCCTGATGTCGTAATAGCAACACCCGGTGTGTTCGGGCGAAAGTCTCTGCATTAGCAATGCGGGGAGAAATACCATGCTCATTGGCTGCATCGATCAGCTCGGGCAAATCCAAAATACTCAGCAGAATAACCGCATCTAGGCCAGCTGTAAAGCGAGGCTTTCCAAGCAGGCTCGCGGCAATCCCGCCAATAATCACACCCTGATTTTTATAATGCTCTATGAGATTTTGGAGAGCTATCAGGGGTTCCAATAATGGGCTATATCGTTGGGTGTTGATCTTTCAGTATTGCCCATCGCTGGTAAACCTCAGTTTCATCATCAGCTGATTCGAAAATTCCCAACCCAATGGCTATGCCAATGACCGCATTCAATTGCTGCCAGCGCAACTCCAAAGTTGCGGTTTGCAATTCCTGGCGTTCAACCTCTTCAACAGCCTGCCAGCGGGCAAGATAGGCTTTAAGCGCGGTGTCCATAGAACGATTATATCAGGATCGTTTATCAGATAGCACCGCTATCTGATTTTGGTGGCTACACTGTTTGCTCCCACGGAAATGGGGGACAAACTCAGGTCTTTGAATCGCAATACCTCTAAGAGATTCGAGAGAAATGTAAAAGAAAAAGCCCCTGATGACTCAGGAGCTTTCGCTCAGATGCCCCCACGGAGATTCGAACTCCGGTCTTAGCCTTGAAAGGGCTACGTCCTAGTCCCCTAGACGATGGGGGCGAGCTTCGGGATTTTACCACTGCCATAACGGTGGGTCAAGGATGGCGCGATTTTCCTTATTTCGTGAATACATCGTTCCCACATTCTCGATAGCCATGGTATAATCCATCCCCGCGCCGCTATGGGCGGTTTTATATTGTCTGAAATTTTTGAATAAAACAAGGATAGCAAGATGAGCGACGAAATAATTAGATCAGTCGAGGCACCAGTAAATCCAGATATCCCCCAAATAAAACCTGGCGATACAGTCAGTGTCTTTCTACGTATTCGCGAAGGCAGCACTGAACGTACCCAGGAATTCCGCGGCACTGTACTCAATTCTCGTAAAGGCGGCAACAACGCCAATTTCACTGTGCGCCGTATTGCCAGCAACGGCATTGGTGTTGAGCGCACATTTTTGCTCAACTCACCGCGCCTCGAAAAAGTGGTCGTCCACCGGCATGCTCATGTACGCCGGGCCAACCTGAACTTCTTGCGCGAGCGGACCGGTAAGCGAGCACGCCTCAAGCAAAAATTCAACTAATAATTAGCACTTTGCTGATACAGTTTGGGCGCAGTACCTTCACGGGCTGCGCCTTTTTACATTTTCGCGGGTAGAATTGTGGAGGTTTGATACAAACAGCATTGCGGATTGAGTGTTAATTCCTCGTGGAGATCATCCAGAGAGGCTTGATCTTGATCCCAAACCAGGAGTGATTATGTCTTACCCCGTGATTGGTGTCACCACCATGCGCCGGAAGAACTCAGCTGGAATGACCCTGGCTTCATTGGCAGAAGCTTACGTGGATGCGCTGACCCAGGCTGGCGCTTGCCCGGTGTTGATCCCCAATGCGCTGCCCGAGGCTGCACTTGATGAGCTCTTGCCGCGACTGGACGGGGTACTGTTTACGGGAGGCGGGGATATTGAAACGACTTACTATCAGGAGCAGGTTCATCCCAAAGTAAGCGGAGTTGAACCGGACCGGGACCGGTTGGAAATTATCCTGCTGAAGAAGGTTGTTCAGGAGAGCAAGCCATTCCTGGGGATCTGCCGCGGCCTGCAGTTGATTAACGTCGGCTTGGGAGGTTCGTTATACACCGATATCGCCGATCAGGTACCTGGGGCAGCCAAGCATGATTATTATCCAGATTGGAAGCGCGATCATCTGGCTCACCCGGTCGAAGTGAACCAGGATACCCGCCTGGCTGACATCCTGGGGGGGAGCGAAGTTGAAGTCAACAGCCTGCACCACCAGGCGGTCCGCCAGCTGGCCCCTGGCCTGGTCGCGACGGCCAGTTCCCCAGATGGAATCATCGAGGCGCTCGAACTGGTAGATCACCCTTTTGGCCTGGCAGTCCAATGGCATCCGGAGTGGCTCACCGCTCACGCTGCGATGCGAGCCCTGTTCAAGGCTTTTTCTGATTCAGCCAGGGAAAAGGATAAACTTGTCCGGAGATAATCATCTGCATGACTCTTAATAACGTTTCTGGCCCGATTGGCATCTTCGATTCCGGCGTTGGGGGCTTATCGGTGCTGCGCGTTGTGCGAGAGACCCTGCCATCCGAGTCATTGATATATCTGGCTGACCAGGTGCATGTACCCTATGGGCCGCGATCTTTGGAGCAGGTGCGCGCCTTCTCTGAAGGCATCACCCGGTATCTGTTGGCACAGGATGCCAAGCTGGTCATCGTGGCGTGCAACACAGCTTCCGCCGCAGCCCTTCACCATCTGCGTCAGGTCTTCCCGCAGGTGCCTTTTGTGGGTATGGAGCCGGCAGTCAAGCCAGCCGCTGAGCATACCCAGAGCGGCGTGGTGGGGGTGCTGGCTACCCCGGCCACCTTTCAGGGAGAGTTGTTCGCTTCGGTGGTTGAACGTTTTGCCAGCGGGGTAACTGTACTTCAAGATACCTGCCCGGGATTGGTGATGGAGGTTGATTCCGGGAATCTTGATTCCCCACAGGTGCGCGCCATCCTGGAGCGGGCATTAAAACCCATGCTGGCCCAGGGGATCGACACAGTCGTCTTAGGCTGCACACATTTTCCATTTGTCATCCCGACCATAAAGTCTATCGTTGGTCCTGGCGTGCGGGTGATCGACCCTGCGCCGGCCATCGCCCGCCAGGTGGAGCGATTGCTGGAGGCTAACGGATTGTGCGGCCCCGATAAAAGTTCAAGTCTGGTACGCTATCACACCACTGGAGATCCGAAAAAAATGGAAAGTTTGCTTCCCGGGTTGATTGGGGTAACGGCGGAAGTCCACAAACTTGTTTGGGATGGGCTAAATCTACGGGTTTGAAATAAAAAAGTAGCCAAATGCTGCTGCCGTATTCTTACCAGGCAGCCAGCCAGGCCTGAAATTCGTCTTGGGAGAGTTCAGCTAACTTTCCACCAGTGAACAGCGGGTCGTCTGTCACTTCCCTGGTGGCAAATTCCGGGACTGGCAGCGGGGATATATCCACTTCCGAATGACTTTCAATTTCAGCCAGCACTAA
>JBEQLH010000051.1:9888-14947 GCA_040326075.1 Anaerolineales bacterium | reverse complement strand
AAATATATATCCGACAACTTTGCCTCCTTAATTACTTACCTGCTCTCCTTAGAGAAACTCAATCCTTTCGTCAATCAAGGTAATCTTAGCCCATTTTCCTGGTAATGATCTGCCTCAGGCGGTCTTGAACACCTTTAAAGGGAATACGCTGCATTATTGGGTCAAAAAAACCTTCAACTACCAGGCGTTCTGCATCAGGCAATTGAATCCCACGGCTGCGCAGGTAAAACAACTCATTTTCATCGATCTTTCCTACCGTAGCGCCATGTGTACAGCGGACATCATCAGCCATAATCTCCAATCCTGGGATCGAATCAGCTCGAGCTTGTTTACTCAATACCAGATTGCGATTCGCCTGGTAACCATCAGTTTTTTGCGCACCAGGAGCCACATAAATCATGCCTTGCCAGACTGAACGGCTATTTCCCTGTAAAGCGCCCTTGAATAACAAATCACTGCTCGTGTTTGGAGCGAAGTGATTTTGCTGTGTATCATGATCGAGATGTTGATTTCCATCGGTGAAGTAGAAGCCGGACATCTTGCCAATAGCTCCTTCGCCAACCAAATCAAGGTCCGAAAAATCTTTTGTTAAGTGAGAACCTACAGCAGCAAAAATCCAATCCAAGTTCCCATCTTTTTGGACTCGCGCGCGTTTATGGCTGAAATTCCATACATGGTCGCCCCAGGATTGCAATTCTACAAAGCGCAGATTTGCACCAACGTCAACATTGATTTCAACCAAACCTGCATGCATCGTCTGTCCATCAGTGTCATCCAAGGAAGCTGCTTCATGCACATAAGTCAGAGAGGCACCTTCTTCGAGCCAGATCAGGATATGAGAGAAATGCGCCAATCCATTACCTGGACCCCATAAAATACTGTGGAGAGGGTGTAATACCTCAATCCCTTTTGGCACGTATACTAATACACCGTTTTCAGCAAAAGCTGCTGCCAGTGCAGCAAATTTCCCTTCATCCGATTTCACTATCTTTCCGAGTATTTTTTTTAGAATCTCTGGATGTTTTCTTTCTGCGGACTTCAAGTCCGTGAAAATGACGCCCTGATCCTTTAGAGTCTCGTCAATATTACTTTGAGCACCACCCGAATCCAAGACTATTTGTCCGGCATGTTGATCGCCAACCAGTGACTGGAGCAATTCATCTGGAATTGCTGGCAAGTTACTTACCTCACCATTATCAGGGAGACGAAACGTACCCACCTTGAGCTTTCGAATATCCGTACGTCGCCAGGGTTCATCGCTTGTTGTCGGCATCGGGAAATTTTGAAAGTCCTGCCATGCTTGTTCCCGATATCTCCTCATAAATTCTGGTGAATCAGTATTTAAAGGGATCATTTCACGATTAAAAGTGAAATCTTGGATTTCTTTTTCGCCAGATCTTCGGGTTGTGGTTACAACTGTTCGCGCCATATTATCGTGTTGTCCTCATCATTATTAGCCTATCGAACCTTCCATCTGGAGTTGGATCAACCGGTTCATTTCGACTGCGTACTCCATTGGCAGCTCTTTCACCAAAGGTTCGATAAAACCGGAAACAACCATCGACGTTGCCTGCTCTTCGCTCAATCCCCGACTCATCAGGTAAAACAGCTGCTCTTCGCCTACTTTGGAAACCGAAGCTTCATGCCCGATCGTGACGTCATCCCCATCAATCTCAATGTAAGGATATGTGTCAGATCGAGACTCATGATCTAACAGAAGAGCGTCACAGACAACGTTAGATTTTACGTTGCTGGCATTTTTATGCACTTTTAGCAGTCCCCGGTAAGAAGCTCGTCCCTTGCCTTTACTGATTGACTTTGAGGTGATTTTACTGCTCGTATTGGGAGCAAAATGTATTACCTTTCCGCCGGTGTCCTGGTGCTGACCAGTTCCAGCAAAAGCCATAGAGAGGATCTCACCGTGTGCATTTTCACCTAATAAGTAGCATGAAGGGTATTTCATGGTTAATTTTGAACCTAAATTAGCGTCCACCCACTCCATGGTCGCATTCTTATGAACCATTGCCCGTTGGGTTACCAGGTTATACATATTGTTCGACCAGTTTTGGATAGTCGTATAGCGCATTCTGCCCCCTTCCTTTACCACAATCTCGATCACGCCGCTGTGGAATGAATCGGTTGAATAAATTGGCGCTGTACAACCCTCCACATAATGAGCTTGTGCACCTTCGTCAATTACGATCAGCGTTCGCTCAAACTGCCCAAGCTCAGCGGAATTTATTCGAAAATAGGCTTGCATGGGAAGGTCAACTTTTACTCCCGGGGGCACGTAAACAAAAGAACCACCGGACCATACCGCGCTATTGAGCGCCGCAAATTTATTATCTTCGATCGGAATTACCTTGCCGAAATACTCCCGAAAAAGGTCCGGGTATTCCCGCAAGCCATTTTCGATACTCACGAAGATAACACCCTGGTTGGCTAAATGTTCCTTGATATTGTGGTAAACCATCTCGGATTCATACTGCGCTCCTACACCTGAAAGGAATTTCTGTTCTGCTTCGGGTATCCCTAAACGCTCGAATGTCTCCTTTATTGTGTCAGGGACATCATCCCAGGATTTTCCTTCCTCTTCTGCAGGCTTAGCATAGAAGTAAATTTCATCCAAATCTAATTGTGTTAAGTCACCGCCCCAGGTAGGCATCGGGCGCTGATTGAAATGATCTAAAGCCTTGAGTCGAAATTCCAACATCCACTCCGGCTCTCTTTTCATAGCAGATATCTGCTCTACTACCTCACGGCCAAGTCCTTTTCTGGCTTTGAATACCAGATTCTCAGGATCTCGAAATCCCCATTTGTAATCTCCCACGCCTTCCAAAATCTGTGCATCTGTACTCATAAATTTCCTCCGGGGAAACCCCGATCTGATTCAACCAGTAATTATTTAAGAGGAGATGGGTTCTCTTTCACGCAACCAATCATAACCTTGTTCTTCTAACTTTAATGCGAGTTCAGGACCCCCAGATTCAACAATTCGCCCATCAAGCATAATATGGACAAATTCAGGTTTTATGTAGTTTAGAATGCGCTGATAATGAGTAATGACCAATACACCCAATGATTCGCTTCTTAATGCATTTACTCCATCAGAAACAATCCGAAGAGCATCAATATCAAGACCCGAGTCAGTTTCATCCAATATAGCAATCTCGGGCTGCAGGGCGGCCATTTGCAATATCTCTGCCCTTTTCTTCTCACCACCGGAAAACCCCTCGTTCAAATACCTGCCAGCAAAAGCATGATCCATCTTCAGGAGGTCCATTCTTTCTTTCAAAATTCCACGAAATTCAGGTATGGGTATACCTTTATCATCAGGATCGTCAGCCTTCCGTCTGGAGTTAATCGCAGTGCGTAAGAAGTTCGCCACACTGACACCAGGTATAGCGACCGGGTACTGAAAAGCTAAGAATAAACCCAACCTTGAACGCTCATCTGGATTCAAATCTAATAAATTTCTACCTTTAAAATAGATTTCTCCCTGGGTAACCTCGTATTTCGGGTGGCCCATAAGGATGTACGCGAGGGTGGATTTACCTGTCCCATTAGGTCCCATTAACGCATGTATTTCGCCCTGCTTTACCGTCAAATCAACCCCCTTCAGGATCTCTTTTCCATCGATCCCTGCGTGCAAATTACTGATCACAATTTCAGACATTTTTTGATAACTCCATCGAAAGAATGATTTTCAGATTAATTATCGGAACTACTGGTTCTAATCAAGTGACTATCCAGAAATAAACCAACGGGGAATTATAGCAGTGATAATTAGTTATGTCAATATTTAGGATAAATATCTTATATATTGACATAATTATTTTACCCTGTTATACTGCGATTTAGTTATTCCTGAAAAAGGATTACTATTTTCATATTTTCGTAAATGTCAGTATGCCTTTAGAGGATGAACAGGCAAAAGATGATGCTCGACGAGACAGCAAAAAATACACGCCAAAAAGTTCTTCACACACTACTGAAGAATCATCGCTGCACGATTAACGAACTTGCCGAGGTTGTAGAGATAAACCCTATTTCCGTTCGCCATCACATATCCCGGCTGCAAGCGGACGGATTGGTTGTATCTGAAGAAGAACGGCACGGTGTCGGACGACCAAGGCACGTTTATTTTCTCACAGAAGCTGGCTTGGAACAATTCCCAACCAGATATTTACGCCTCACAATCCGACTCTTAGAGCAGCTCAAAGGTACTTTGCCACCGAAAATGGTTGACCAGCTCTTTTCACAGATGGCGATTGATTTGGTTGAGGAGTACGCACAAACAGCCAATATGCAGGGATTGACCATAGAGCAGCGCCTGGAATTAGTCCATGACTTACTCAGAGAAGAGGGCTTTGATCTTGAGTGGGAAAAGAGGGATGGTCAGTATTTCATCCGCGAAGTTAATTGCCCGTATCTTCATGTTGGGCAAAACCATCCAGAAGTTTGTGTAATTGACCAGACTCTAATCTCTACTGTACTCGACCTCCCCACCGAAAAAGTAAAGTGTATTCTGGATGGGGACAATCAATGCACATACGTAGTACCAGACAACACGAAATTAATCCCCTCGGAGGAATTTTCATGACAGAAGAACGCCAGGCACTGATATGGCAGGCTGATACAACCCACCCACAGCTTGCCGAAGAGACCAAAGAAGCACTCCGCGAAGTCGTTGATCCAGAAATCGGGTTGAATATTATTGAATTGGGTTTAATCCGCGATGTCGCGATTGAGGAAGACAAAGCACACGTTGTTATGATCCTCACAACTCCGTACTGCCCTTATGGGCCAGCCCTTCTAGAAATGGCTCGCAATAAAGCCGAAAGTGCAGTAAACCAGCCCACGACCATAGAAATTGGTATGCAAATGTGGGATCCAACCATGATGGAGGAAGGTGTCGGCGCTGATTGGGGATTATTCTAAAACTGGTCATCATTCACGAGTAAAGGCTGTTGATAACAACAGCCTTTTTTTATTATCCTAAACATGAGATACTCAGCCGTCTAAGAATTTCTTATCAACCCAGACTGGAAACTCCCCT
>JBEQLH010000051.1:1401-9788 GCA_040326075.1 Anaerolineales bacterium | reverse complement strand
CTGGAAACTCCCCTTCTCAAACTTGGCAGATTATGTTAAACTACCTGACGGCCACGCGACATTGCGTGGCTATCTTTCCGCTCCTGGTGTACCTACGGTGCGATCAAGGGCTATTCCCGAGGAAAGGAGGCATCCCCCATGCGTTCATACGAATTAATGTTTATAGTTCATCCCGATCTGGATGAATCAGAATTTAACGAAGTAGTTGATAAAGTTAAAGGCTGGATCACTGATTCGGGAGGCCAGGTCGACAACCTAGACCTGTGGGGAAAGCGTAGATTAGCTTACCCCATCCAGAAGCAATTAGAAGGGCAATACGTACTTATGAACACGCAATTGGATCCAACATTTTGCTCCAATTTAGAGCATAGTCTTGGTCTTCAAGAACCTGTTATGCGCTTTCTAATTACAGCTGAAGAGTAGTCATTTGGCTTGAACAGCGAGCTGCCTATTGAGGTTGATAAAATGAGTCGAGGATTGAATAAAGTAATGATCATTGGTCGGCTTGGTCGCGATCCAGAAATGCGATACACCCCCTCTGGACGCCCGGTGACTACTTTCAATGTCGCTACTACCCGCACCTGGAATAGTTCTGATGGAGAACGCCATTCTGAAACCGAATGGTTTAATGTTGTCGCCTGGGGAAGTTTAGCTGAAATTTGCAAAGGACATCTCACCAAAAATCAACAGGTATATATTGAAGGTCGTCTACAAACTCGATCATGGGAAGACAACACTGGAAATAAACGCAGCTCAACTGAAATAGTAGCAAACGAGATGATTATTCTTGGGGACCGGCAGGAGAGCGCAGCATCCGAGTCCGAAACTGATACACAAGCCGAGGAAGAATTCCCGCTCTGATTCATTCAGCGGGCAGATTTGATGCTAAGCCAATTAAACTGATAATAATCCATACTGATATTATAGGAGTAACCAACTGTGACAGAAGAAAGAAGAAGACCGCGCCAAACCCGGCGCTATTATTCTCGCCCCCGAGTTTGCCAATTCTGTACCGATCCAGCCACCAAAATTGATTACAAACAAGCAGAGGCTTTACGTCGATTTATGTCTGACGAAGGTAAAATAAGGCCACGCCGCCAGACTGGGACCTGCGCAAGACACCAACGCCAGCTTTCTCGGGCGATAAAACGCTCTCGCCATATGGCTCTCTTACCGTTTACGGGTGAGGCTCTGCGATAATAATTTTGTCATTCCGGATATAAATTAATCCTTCATGGGGCATGAGGAAATTGCCTTGTGCCCCATTAACAAGCTTGATCGATACATTGATAATTTTTCACAAAGGAAGTTATGGCCAAAGCTCCAGAAAAGAAAATTGTTACCAAGAAACATTTAGCAAGAGTCGAGCGCGAAAGAATTCAAAGGCGGAATATCCTTATCGGAGCTGTTATAGTCTTTGTTGCAGTAATTGGTTTCGTTGGATACGGGGTAATCGAGTCAATGATAATTCAACCAAACCAACCGGTTGCAGTTGTTAGTGATTCAAAAATCACAACCAAAGATTTTCAAGCTCGAATTCGCTTTGAGCGCTACCAGCTGGTCCAACAATATGTGCAAACACTCCAAAATATGGAACTTTTTGGATCTGATGAGAATACCCAAGCTTTCTTTCAACAAAATTTGAGCCAAATTCAATTCCAGTTGGAACCGCTACCTCTTGGCCAGGGAGTATTAAACTCGATGATCGATGATCATCTGACAAAACAGGAAGCTGACCGCCGGGGAATTATTGTTACTGAAGAAGAAGTAACTGAACGCATCCAAAGTGAATTTGGCTATTATCCTGGCGGTACTCCTCCCACGCCAACTATTGTTCCAACACCTGCTCTCACGTCGACACTTTCGCCAACCCAGCAGGCCTTGGTCCCGCCAACTTCCACGCCGACTATTTCACCGACCAGCACCCCAAATTTAACTCCTACCGCTACATTCCCCCCGACTCCAACAAGCATTCCCACCCTCGCCCCAAGCGGACCAACTCCAACAGTTGGCCCTTCTCCTTCTCCCACACCTTATACGCTGGAGGAATTTCAAAAGAACTACCGCGAAGTTGTCGATTCGTTCAGGGATGAGATCGATGTTCGCGAAGCTCACATTCTTGCCATCATTAGAGCCGATCTTTACCGTCAGAAGGTCATGGAGGAAATTACTGCTGATATCCCCAATGAACAAGATCAGGTATGGGCTCGACACATTCTGATTGAAGACGAAGCTACCGCCTTAGAAGTCCTCGATCGCTTACAAAACGGTGAAGATTTTGCTGATTTAGCTTCCCAATTTTCTACTGATGAAAGCAACAAAGATCGAGGTGGTGACCTGGGATGGTTCCCACAAGGACAAATGGTGCCTGAATTTGAACAGACCGCTTTCCAACTTGGAATTGGTGAAATTAGTGAGCTTGTCCAAACCTCATTTGGTTGGCATATCATTCAGGTGCTTGGTCATGAAAAGCGAGTATTAACTGCAGCTGAGCACGCGCAGTTGAAACAGCAGAAATTTGATGAATGGTTGGTAAGCGAACGCGAGCGGGTCATACCGCAGATAGCCGATTTCTTTGAAGATCGAATTCCGACCGAACCATCCATCCCCCCTGAATTACTCCAATTACAACAATAACAACCCCCATAAACCTAAAAAAGACATTGGGAGCCATCCAGAATTCGGCTTCCACTGTCTTTTTATTTGACAATTTCCTCTTAAACTACTTTTTCTAATTCATCAACCTTCAAACTCAGGATTCGACTCGTCGAATCCCGCCCCATAGTTACCCCATAGATGACGTCGGCTACCTGAACAGAAGCCCGGTTATGGGTGATCATTATAAATTGGGTCGACTCACTTAATTCCCGCAACAACTCCCGAAAACGACCGACATTCGCTTCATCCAACATCGCATCCACTTCATCAAGCACGCAAAAAGGAGTCGGTGAAACGCGCAACAAAGCAAAAACTAAAGCAACTGCAGTTAGTGAACGCTCACCGCCAGAAAGTAAGGACAATCCTTGTTCTCGCCGGCCGGGAAGACGTGCTTCAATATCAATTCCTGTCTCAGTTAAATCATTTGGATCAGTCAAGATCAGCTTGGCTGACCCACCACCGAACAATCTTCCGAAAATCTGGTGGAACTCAACTGCAACTTCCTCAAATGTGTTACAGAACTCACGTTCCATTATTTCATCTAGCTCTTCAATTACCTTTCGAACATCTACTGCCGCATCTTGCAGGTCATTGATCTGGGCTGTCAGGAATTCATACCTTTCATCAACCTCTTCGTACTCGATCTGAGCTTCTGGATTTACAGGTCCAATTCTCCGCAGGAGAGCTCTCTGGCGATTTAATGCCTCTTCTGTTCCTGGAGAAATGTCCTTGAATATTGGTAACTCTTCAATAAAACCTTCAAATGGCAGCGGGGTTGGTCCAGAAACATCGTCCAAATACTCAAAAGCAACTAACCCAAAATCGATTTCAATCTGCCTGCGTAAAGCATCTAATGCCTCTTGTTTTCGTACTTGAGTGATTCTTGCTTGAGCGTAATTGTGTTCCGACTGGTTTGAAACAATCCGTTCCCTGGATGCTTCAGTTTGCAGTTGAGTTAATTTTTCTTCAATAGCTGCCAATCCTTCTTCTCTTGGAATGATCAATCTCCTGGTAGAGTCAATTTCTAAACCAATATCTAAATTAGATTTGCGCAGTGACTCGATCATCGATTCCAACTCTTGCTGACTATTTTTCAATTGATCAATCTTTTCTTCGATTACGCGGGATCGGTTCGACAAATTAGCCAGCGATTGTTTTCGTTCTGCCAATCTTTCTCTCGCCTCACCGTATGCCTGTTCTAACACGGCTATCCGGGTAACCCAATGAGCCATGTCAGTTTGAATATTGTCGAGTGGTAATTGGCCGAGTTCAATCAAAAGGTTGTCAATTTTTCCTTGGAACTGCTCCTCGCGTTCAGAAAACTTCGCCATTTCCTGAGAACTCTCAGTAATTTGGTGCTCAAATTCACGAATATTATTCCCAAATTGATTGACTTGCTCTTCCCGCCAATCCATCTCACTCTTGATTTGTTCTAAATTCATTAAATTTTGTCTATGCGCAAACTGTTTTTCTTCTTGGATTTGAACTTGAATTTGATAATCGCCGGCGAGCTTTCTCTCCTGTTCTCCAAGGGAAGATCCAGTCAATTCCACTTGGGATAATTGTTCCTTTATATCTTTAATTTTTCCTTCGGCATCATTGATCCTCTCTTGAATTTCCTGCCCCTCCCTGCGACGGCTGATGCTTGCTGGCTTGCTCATCGCACTTGTTCTTATTGGTCCGTGACTATGAAACACCTCTCCCTTCAAGGTAACGATCTGCAATCCGAGATTATCCCCAACACTCGAAGATTTCTGATAATGACTGATGAGATCGCTTGCGATTTGCCTGTCCTGAACAATTATTGTATTACCCAGTAATACATCAATGGCAAATTTAACCTCATCAGGTGCAGTGACAATTTCACTGGCCCATCCATAGACACCGCTCATATTAAGCAGCTGACCCGTTGATCGACGTGGTAAAAGCGCTTTGAGCGGGATTATGGCCGCTCTTTCACTGGTTTTCTCAAGAAGTGAGAGTGCTTGATCAACTTCAGATTGTTCCTGCAAAACGATTGCATCCAGATACTCGCCCAGTGCAGCTCCTATCGCAATTTCGAATCGCTCTGGTACCTCCAACCTGCTTCCCAAAACTCCTCCCCCCTTAATTACCTCCAATAATGTCTTCGCACCACTCGAATAGCCAGCAAAGGTTCTGTTTGCTTGTTCGATCACTTCTGATTGTGCTGTCAGCTTCGCAAAATCAGTCTCAAGATCCGCGAATTGCTTCGCCAATATGCGACTCTGTTCATTATGATCAAAAATCTTTAGCTCTAAATTCTTTCTCGAAGTTGATATTTCGTTGGTCTTTTCTTCAGCTGCATGCAATTCTTGAGCGCTTTTTCCAACTTTTTGTTCAGTTATCGTTAATTGCTCTTTTCCCTCCGAAACCGCTCTTTCAGCGTTGTCCAATGATTTTTGAATGTGATTTGATTGTGCACGCCGCTCGTTGACCTGAATTTTTAAGTTTGACTGTTTTGTTGAAGCTTCCACCAGTGATTCCCTGGCGGTAATCAAGTCAGATTCGATTTTCTCTCGTTCAGATTTGCGAATATTATGTGCATCCTGCACAGATTCACCACGTTCCTTAGCTTCTTCAAACTCACTTTCCAAGCGCTCAACTTCCTCAGCCGCGTAGGTGTATCGCGCTTCTATCAATCCAATTTCCTCCCCCAATTGGGTAATCGCTTCTCGTGCGCTATTCTCTTGTTCCTGCAGGTAGCGCGCCCGCTCTTCCGCAACGGCGAGCTCCCGGCTGGTACTCTCCCGCCGTGAATGAAGGTCAGCAGACAGGAGGTGCATTTCACTCAATTCATTTCTACTATTCTGTCTCTCCTCCCTCAACCGTGAGACTTCTATCTCTAATCCAGATTCGTTTTGCCGGGCGGTCCCTAAACTCTCCTCCTGACCTTTGGTCCGTTCCTGTGCTCCCGATAATTCCTCCTGTGTCCGGTGCCAATGATAGCCATACCATTCCCTCAATAAGGCTCTCAATTCTGCAACCGCTTGCTCGTAATCTTGGGCACGACGCGCCTGGCGTTCCAGACTTCTGAGTCTGGGACGCAATTCCGTCAAGATATCCTCAACTCTTTCAAGATTCCTTTTCGTATCTTCAAGCCGCCGAATTGCCTCTCGTCTGCGAGACCGGTGCAAGCTAATCCCTGCTGCTTCTTCAAACAGCCGCCGACGATCCTCTGCGCGCAAAGCCAGAGCAGCATCCACAAGTCCTTGCCCAATAATCGTATATGTTCTCTCAGCCAGACCAGATTCAGATAATAATTCAGAGACATCCTTCAAACGTACTCGTTGACCATTCAACAAATATTCGTTCGATCCATCACGATAAGCTCTACGAGCAATGGCTACTTCTGAAAAGTCAATCGGCAACCAATTATCACTGTTGTCAAATATCACAGTTACTGAAGCCATTCCTGAACGGGTTCGCCTTTCAGATCCAGCGAATATCATGTCCTCTGTTTTCTTCCCCCTCAACAAGCTATATGACTGTTCACCTAGAACCCAGCGTAAAGCATCTGTTATGTTCGACTTTCCTGAACCATTCGGGCCGACGATCGCAGTGACAGCACCGGGGAACTCAAACGCCGTCCGGTTTGCAAATGTTTTATAACCCTGTAATTCCAGAGATTTTAATCTTGAAATCATTCCTTCGCTTCCTGCTAATAATATATTTCGAGTGCTCCTAATGCCTTTTCAGCCGCAATTTTTGCCGCTGATTGCTTGCTGTGGCCAATCCCAGATCCATGGACAGTATTGCCGATATGTACTTCAACCTCAAAGCTCTTTGCGTGATCAGGACCGAAAGAACTAACCGTTCGGTAATATGGTGTGCCTAATCCCTGTGACTGTGCCCATTCCTGGAGCATACTCTTTGGATCTTTGTCCCTGTTACCGCTTAGAATCTGCTGAGTTGCAGATTCAAGCAGCGGGTTAATGAATACCGTAACCGCCTCAATTCCCTTGTCTATATACATGGCTCCGATCAAAGCCTCGAAAGTCGCACATAAAAGTCCAGGTCTTTCCCGACCTCCGCCATCACTTTCGCCGTGACCAAGAAGCATCACGCCCCCTAGTTGTATTTCGCCAGCGAATTGGGCCAAATTCTCAGTTCTGACAAGAGCTGACCTCAACCGGGTGAGGTTACCTTCAGGCATCTCTGGGAACCGGTTGTACAACCAGGCGCCTACTAGAAAGTCCAGCACTGCATCACCCAGGAACTCCAGGCGCTCATTGTCCTCGAGAGATTCTGGGTTTTCATTCAAATAAGAGCGATGGGTCAGTGCCCGGGTAAGCAGCAGCGGATCGTTAAATTCTAAACCCAAACCTTGAGCAAAGGCCTGAGCTGTTCCCTGCCTCAATTCATCCTGATTACCTTCCATAGGAATATTTCTCCCCGGAAATCAGGGAACGCCAGCCACCCCACTCAAGTCGAGTAGCTTGCGATCCATTAATTCCGATAAATATAAATTATTCTCCTTGATAAAAGTATCAAGTGTATTCTTTTACCACCAAAACTGCATTATGTCCACCAAATCCGAACGCATTGCTTATTGCCAGCTTGATATTCTTATCCCGGGCAATATTTGGGACATAATCAAGATCGCATTCCGGATCTGGAGTTTCGTAATTTATGGTTGGTGGCAGGATTTTGTCTCGAATTGCCTCAACACAGAAGATTGCCTCAAGAGCACCCGTAGCTCCCATCATATGACCTGTCATTGATTTTGTTGAAGAGATGGGTATTTTATAAGCCACATCGCCAAAGGCAGCCTTAATTGCGCGTGTTTCTGAAAGATCATTGAGCTTGGTGGCAGTTCCATGGGCGTTAATGTACCCAACGTCTTCCATGGTAGCTTGTGCCGACTTGAGAGCCGATCTAATCGCCTGCGCACCTCCAACACCATTCACTGAAGGTGCGGTTATATGGTATGCATCCGCTGATGCAGCGTAACCAGCTAATTCTGCCAATATCTCTGCTCCCCGGTCAATTGCATGAGCCTCTCGCTCCAAAACTAATATTCCAGCCCCCTCTCCCATCACCAATCCATCACGGTCCAAATCAAATGGCTTTGGAACTTTAGCCCCATGATTATTCTGCCTGGACAGCGCGCTCATCCTGTCAAAAGCTGCGACAGCGAGTTCGGTCACGGCTGCCTCACTCGCACCAGCAATTGCCACATCAATCGTACCTGCTTTGAGCATTGTCCAGGAAACTCCAATTCCATCCGCACCTGATGCACAGGCTGATGATACAGAGAAACTTGGTCCCTTAAATCCATTGTCAATCGCTATCAATCCAGCTGCACCATTTACCATCAGCATTGGGATAACAAAAGGACTGATCCTTCTCGGCCCTTTTTCGATTATAACGTGCATATTGTCACCAAGGGTTTGCAGCCCGCCAATTCCCGAAGAAACGATAACGCCAACCCTACCTGTCTCGGCCTCGTCTACTTCCAATCCCGCTTGTTGGATAGCTTCTTGAGAGGCTGCAAAGGCGAATTGCTGGTACCGGTCTCTGCGCCGGGTTTCTTTCGCAGCCATGAAATTTTCTGGGACAAAATCCTTTACCTCGCAGGCAATATTGACTAAATAATCACTTGTATCAAATAAAGTGATGGGTCCTAAACCACTAACACCATTTATCGCATTCTGCCAGGTTTCCTTAACTGACAATCCAAGCGGATTCACCGTCCCCATTCCGGTAAT
>JBEQLH010000051.1:0-1301 GCA_040326075.1 Anaerolineales bacterium | reverse complement strand
GCTGTTTTTGACAATATCAATGACTTGATCCCCTCGTATTGGATAGCGAATTCGGATTCCTTCAGCGACAGTTTCTCCTTCATCAACTAAATCCAATCCAGATTTTCCAAATCTAGCTATAGCCCATAATGGCGCGCAAGCTCTGGCCTGTACACCGACCATTTGGGGTAGACTGGTTATCAACCCGGCTTTAAGCAATGATTTGAAACCACGATCCATTCCCAGTAGGAAGCTGCCTTGCCCAACTGGAGCGATAACCGCACCTGGTAATTCGCCTATTTGCTCTACTATTTCATAGGCCGCGGTTGCATATCCAGGTAGTACGAACGGTTGGTATACATGACTTGCGTATACCACTCCTTTTTTAGCTTCTTGCTTTACAGCCTCCGCAGCATTTGATCGGGGACCTGGAATGCGAACAAGATCAACCCCATAAGCCTCGATCTGGGCTCGTTTTGGGCCAGAAGCGGATTCAGGTACATAAACACGACCGCGAATTCCTGCCCGGGACGCGTACGCTGCAAACGAGGCACCTGCATTCCCTGAAGAATCCTCAACAGCTGTTTCGACTCCTTGCGATAATAAATAACTGACTAATACCGTTGTCCCTCTGTCTTTGTATGAACCTGTAGGATTCAAATACTCTAATTTAAACCCGACTTTCTTGCCCCGAACCTCATCCCACACCAACGGCGTATTCCCTTCACCTAAACTGACCGGTTGGACTTCGGATGGAAGACCGAATGAGGCTCTATATTTCCAGATTCCGGGCGAATCGAGATCATCTGATTCAAGAATATGTTCAAAAGGGTTTGCATAATCAAAGACACCTCCGCAAGTTGGGCACAGATAATCCAATTCTTGAATTGATCTTTCGCGTCCGCAATTAGTGCAGATGATATCAGACATAAGATATCCTATTCGCCAGTCTTTGGAATGTAATTGCCTTCAATCCACACTTCGCCATCTGGTCCGATTTCCTTTTTCCAAATTGGTACGATTTGCTTCAATCGATCTATACCATAGCGAGATGCTTCAAAAACACCACTATCTCGATGACCAGCACTGCATGCGATTATAACTGTCGGTGTTCCAGCTTTTAATCTACCAATCCGTTGAACAATAGCGATTCCCTCAACCTCTGGCCAGCGCTCCCAAATTTCCTCTGCTACCTGGTTTATCTTCTCCCGCGCCATATCGATATATGCCTCATATTCCAGATACTCGGTCTCGTGTGGATCATCCCTACTTGTAACACCCCTGACCATACCGGTAAATAAGCACGCTGCCCCAGTTGATTG
>JBEQLH010000239.1:0-5094 GCA_040326075.1 Anaerolineales bacterium | reverse complement strand
TCGGTGGAGTATCAGATATGATGACGGCTATTAGTGGGGAGGCTGAGATCATGGTACGTCAGGATGGCATAGCTGATACTAGTTTAAGCGCTTTGGATGAGCGCATCGGAGATAAGATTGCTGTTCTACCAGGGGTTGCACATGTAAGCGGCTTGGGTTTCACTGGCACAATCTTGCCTGAATCCGGATCTATCTTCCTCCTGTTTGGTTATGCTCCCAATGAATACGGGATCCAGCAATTCAACGTTGTTGAAGGTGAGCATCTGACCAATAATCATCAAATCCTTTTGGGGAGGATGATATCTACTGCGCTACATAAATCTGTTGGAGATACAGTCGAAGTTGGTGGCAGCCGCTTCCGGGTGGTCGGCATATACGAATCAGGAACACCGTGGGAGGAGATGGGTGGGGTGATCTCATTGCGCGATGCGCAATCCTACATGGGTAGACCGCGCAAAGTCACTATGTACATGGTAAAGGTCGATGACCCCTCCCAGGCTCCAAGGATAGTAGAAAGGATCAATGCAGAACTACCCGATGCCCATGCCAGTCTGAGTGGTGAATTTTCTGAGCAGATGCCCGATATGCAAGCTGCGGATGGCATGATGGCAGGCATATCCTTTTTGGCTCTCGCCGTTGGAGGTGTTGGAGTGCTGAACACAATGCTGATGTCAGTTCTGGAGCGTACTCGAGAGATCGGCGTGCTGCGAGCTTTAGGTTGGCGGAGGAGGCGTGTATTAGGAATGATCATCAACGAATCCTTATTGCTTGGTTTAATTGGAGGCTTAGTTGGTATTGTTGTCGCATTTGGATTGACCTTTCTGATTAATTTGATCCCCATGTTTGGATCAATCCTCTCTGCTCAGTGGGATTTTGCCATCTTCGCTCGCGCCTTAACTGTTGCGATATTGCTAGGTTTGCTTGGTGGTCTTTATCCAGCTTACCGGGCAACACGCTTACAACCTGTCGAGGCATTAAGGTATGAGTGATCGATTTACCAAATGGAGAGGCGTACTAAGTTCTATTTGCATAATAATTCATATTTGAACCACATCGGAAAGGATAGTGCAGACAGTATGCAGAAAACACTGATAATCATTTTCACCCTAATAGGTATGGTTTTTATGACGGCTTGCAGCAGCATTTCCTCCGCAGAGACACCTGCTCCAGATGCTGCAATTCCTGGAGAGGAATTTGTGCCGATAGTCAGCGTGACTGGTGTAATTATCCCTATCGATTGGGCTCGGCTAAGCATGACTGCCTTTGTTGATATCGAAGTCGGAGATTGAAGGAGAGTGGAACAACATCCATGAATACATCCTCTGAGTATCTAGTTGAAACCAGAAACCTGACCCGGATTTACGGGGATGGTGAAGAAATTCGAGCTTTGGATAATGTCAACCTCAAAGTCGCGCCTGGCGAATTAGTTACGGTCATGGGCCCAAGCGGCAGCGGAAAAAGCACCTTACTTAATATGATCGGTGCATTGGATAAACCGACCAGTGGACAAGTTTTGATCAATGGAGAGGATCTGGCGCAGATCCACAATAAGGATAAATTCCGAGCAAAAACCGTAGGTTTCATGTTCCAGCTGCATAATCTAATACCTACACTTACTGCCAAGGAAAATATTGAAGTACCAATGATGGGGCATCTGGGGATGGTTGAACGCCGAAAACGATCGGCGGAATTATTAGAATTAGTCGGACTCCCAGATCGCATGAATCATTTGCCCAACCAATTATCTGGTGGTCAGCGGCAGCGAGTCGCTGTCGCCCGTTCCCTGGCCAACAAACCGTTATTGGTGTTGGCCGACGAACCGACTGGCAGCCTGGACAGCGCAGCAGGGCATTCGTTAATGGGCTTGTTACAGGACTTGAATCAGAGTCAAGGGACAACCTTCATTGTAGTGACTCATGACCAATCTGTCGCCCGACAAACCAACCGGGTGCTTGTTATGGAGGATGGGTGTATTGTTCGGGAGGATCTGATCGGATCTCCGCTGGAAGAGGATTTGAAAATGTGGCGATACTCTGGACTGGGTCGGCGTATCGTTAAAGATGACGAAGAAACAGAGCAGAAGTTAGGACTCTCAAAATCTCAATTCCACGCGGTTCAAGAACTGCTCAATAAGGCTGATGCTGTTGATAGCTCAGGATGAAGAGCAGGATCAGGTATGCAGAGATTTCACCGCCCAGAGGTCTTCGACCAGGTCCTCTAATCCCAGGTCGCTCAATTTTTCGGGCATCGGAATCCCGGTGACTTTATCCCAACCGCGGAAATCATAATAGGCGTCTTTCATGCGTTCCAGGGATTCTCTCTCGATCACCATGCCTGCAGCAGCTCCATCCGGTAAAGGATCCTCCGATAAGCGAGCAGGTAGGACATCATTTTCCCGGGTGACTCCCTCCCTGACATTGAAAGCTCGGGATAGGTTGTAGATTCGTTCACCACTCTTTCTATATTCAGCGACATCAATATCCCATCCAGTGGCACTGGTGATCAAATCCACCAGGTCTTGAGCAGTTAAGATCAAGGCCATGAATTTACAGGCGCCGATCGAATCCAACACAGTTAGCGCGTTTTCCAGATCAACCACAACCTTCGCCTCATCGGGATCAGCGGTGAATGGATCCTTAATGCTGCTATCTTCGACTAACAAGCAAGGTACATCTACGAAGGTTGGCCCTTCAATATAACTGGTGATATGATCCCCGCCGCGGTTGGCGGTCACATATCCCAATCCGCAAATCTTAGCTGCCCGAGGGTCATAAGCGGGGAGTTCAAGCCCTTTGACATGCATGGCGAAATGACCAGCGCCCTGACCGATTCTTTCGGCCATAACCTGGGTGCCTTCAGCCAAAAGATCACCAATCCCTTCACGATGGGCGATTTTTTCAACCAGCTCTACGACCAGCTCGGGGTTTCCGAATTCAATCTCCAGGCCTCCGGTCTGCTCTTGGGTGAGCAGCCCTTTTTGGTAGCATTCCATAGCAAATGCGATCGTCCCACCAGTGCTGATTGTATCCAGGCCATATTCATTACAGAGATAATTGGCCATGGTGATGGCGTTGATATCAGAAACCCCGCACAGCGCGCCTAAGGTATTCGTGGTTTCATATTCGGGGCCCTCGCCCGTTTTACCCTGCCATTTACCCTCTTTGATTTCCGTTCCGCGGCCGCAAGCGACGGGGCAGGCGAAGCATCTCACCCCTTCGTTAAATACTGTATCGGTTATACCCTGTGCATTGACAGCTTCGATATGATCAAATTCGCCCGCCTGCCAGTTGCGGGTTGGATATCCGCCGCGCACGTTGACCATATCGGCGATCATATTCGTACCGAAAGCGTCGAAGATCACCTTGAGCATCGATTCATCCAATAAATCGAGCTGGCGCCTGGCTGAATCCCTGAAGCGAGTCTGATCAGCTAGCCGTACGGGTTCGCTGCCTGAGCAGGCGATAGTCTTCAGGCGTTTTGAGCCCATAACTGCTCCCAAACCGCAGCGGCCCGCGGCCCGGTGCTTATTGTTCATGATCGCCGCGTAGCGAACGAGGTTCTCACCACCCGGCCCGATCGAGGCGAAGGTGAATTTATGATCCCCATTTTCCTGCAGGAAATCCTCCGTTTCTGGAACAGTCATCCCCCAGAGATGTTCTGCGGGGCGCAGCCCAGCCTCCCCATTGACGATCTCTAAATATACGGGTTGGGGAGAGATGCCTGCGAAGATAATGCCATCAAATCCACTGCGCTTGAGAGCTGGCCCAAAACTGCCTCCAGAGTTGGCCTGGCCCCAAACACCGGTGAGAGGGGATTTGGAGACGACGGAATAGCGGCTGGCGCTCCCGGAGGAGGTTCCAGTGAGGGGACCGGTCATAAAGATGAGCAGGTTCTCCGGTCCCAATGGATCCGCACCCTGTGGTACTTCATCGTAGAGATATCTGGTGGCAAGTCCAGCTCCGCCCATAAATTTCCTGGCCCAATCCTGGCGGGTATCCTCAATGTATATTTCTCCCTTCGTAAGATCTACTCGCAACGTTTTTCCCATCAGACCATTGTTCATCTTCACCGCTCCTGTTCATGCAGGGAAAACCACCGCTGACATATAATCAACGGTGTTTTTATCTGTGAATTAATATAGCAAATTGCGATCATGTCTGGGTCCCGCCTGGCTTGAATGTAATACTATTTCTGTGATCCAATTATACTCATCGTTTAAAGCGAGTCAACATGGGTCAAAGAGTGATTCTTCTTCTTACCAAGCGTTGATCCCAGGGTTTTATGGGTTCAGCTTTTCCTGTATATAATCGTCGACCAGCCTCTCGAGGATCTCTAAGGGTAAGGCACCATTGCCGATCACCAGGTTATGGAACTCCTTTATATCGAACTGATCTCCCAATTTGTCCATGGCGCGCTGGCGCAGTTCAAGAATCTTCAGCATGCCGATCTTGTAGCCCGTTGCCTGGGCCGGGATCACAATGTAGCGATCGACTTCATAAGAGAAATATCCCGGAGCAGCCATGGCTTCGTCCATATAATTCATGGCTTCCTGGCGCGTCCAACCCTTACCATGGATACCGGTGTCGGTCACCAATCTCACTGCCCGCAGCAGTTCAAATTGGAGGCGTCCGATATTCCCGTATGGGTCATCGTCATACAGGCCGATCTCTGAGGCGAGTCGTTCGGCGTACAAAGCCCAGCCTTCAACATAGCCATTGAAGCCACCTTCCTTACGGAAAATGGGTACATCCAAGGCTTGGGCGGTAGCGATCTGGTAATGGTGACCGGGAACTGCTTCATGATAAGCGATGGTTGCCTGGTTAAACTTGTCGATCCTTGGCCGTTCGATTCCAACATGATAAGCTCCGGGGCGGGAACCATCCACCGAGCCTGGGGAGTAGTAACCGCCAACGGGTCCTCCAACCACTTCTACTCCCCAGCTGGGACCAATATCGAAGAGTTCGTCCATCCTCTGATCGGCTTCAACAATCATGGCCTCAACGGCGCTGATATACTCATCCTTTCCAGACTGGGATGAGGTGTCGTAGGCACCACCTTCTCCGACTGCCCGGCCAAAGGAAGTGCCGAAACTTT
>JBEQLH010000238.1:0-5119 GCA_040326075.1 Anaerolineales bacterium | reverse complement strand
CGGGAATTGAATCCAAAATAATGAAATAACTGGGTATTGGACATGAACCAAAATTCGCTGATTTTCAATCAAAAGAACCAATTTCGATCCCCAATTGATTCAACTTTCCCCTTTGTTCGAAGCGCAATGATGCGAAAAATCGCTCGACGGGCACGCCAAGCGATTTTTGTGGGCGGTATTGAACTTCAATGAGAGAGTGGTTATCCGCTCACTCTCTCATTATCCTTGCGCATGGGCACAAGGAGTAAACCCTTCCCCATGATTATTGAGTAAAAACCATCAGTGGCGGCAATGAGTCACGAAGGAATTACTTGCTTTAGAGAATATTTCTTACCGCTGGAATCGTCAATTAACAATGGTGTTACCTTTTCAGAATAACCACAATATTTGCTAAAGATGAATGGACACCAAATTGACAGCAATCACTCCTTATTGTCATAAGGATTGAAATCTAAGGGCGCGCCAAAAGGGACACTGTCCACTTTCAGTGATGCCTGTAATTCGATAGCCTTTGGCATGAATACTTTATACAGCACCCACGAATGAGCGCCTTCATAATTGTAGGGAGTGTCCTCATCAGGATTTACTGTTAAGTTATAGATGTGAGGGATTGCTAGTTCCTCAACAGGTGATGGACCGCTCTCAATTCTGTGGGTCAGTACCTTGAAGTTTTTGTATCTCATACCGACATGGCGACGATCGAAGAACATGTGGAAGTAATCCCGATTGGAGTGTTCCTGCTCTCCGGTGATAAAGCCCGATTGATCCACTCCATCCAAAACACGATCAGTTGGAACGCTCTCTTTATGATCCAACAAATTCAGCAAAGTCGGAAACCAGTCCACGACATGCAACATTTCATCCGAAGTTCTAGGCCCAATTTTCTTTGGCCATCGAACAATACCTATTGTTCGGTTGTTTCCTTCGTATGTTGAGAAGTACCCACCACGCCATGCCCCGCTGGCACTGCGGTTGTTCGGGCTGTGAAAGGATGTATCCCTTCCATTGTCTCCCGCCACAATTACAATAGTGTTCTCACGAATACCCAGCGTATCAATCATTTCCAGTAAGGTACCAAAATCACCATCGAGCATCTGGATACAATCGGCTACGAGACCACCGTCCGACGAATCCTGATATTCTTTCCGAGGCAAAGTTGGAAAATGGATATTTGAGTGGTTAAAGTAGATGAAGAAGGATTCGTTTTTCTCAACTGAATCCACCATCCACTGATTGGCTTTCTCCAGAAGTTCGAGATCGATGTTCCTGCGGACCTCGGCGTCAAGCACTTTGATTTGTTGCAGATCACCGCTGCTCTTTGATTCCAAAACATGTTCAGGCTCAAGATCTTCTCTTTGAAACCATTTATCTTGAGGCCACAAAGCAGCGTCCCAGGAACCATTGATACCATACCAGTAGTCAAAACCTTTGTCCGTTGGATATCGTCCCTCTTCTTCTCCACAATGCCATTTACCATAAATCGCATTACGGTAACCGAGTTCTTTCAATTGGTCAGCGACGGTCAATTCCCAGGCCACCAATCCTGACCCTGGCATCGCGGTAATACAGCCGGTGCGAATTGAATGGCGACCTGTCATCAATGCCGATCGCGTCGGGGTACATTGTGCCTCAACGTTGTAGTTAGTCAGCAACAAGCTTTCATTTGCAAACTGATCAATGTTCGGAGTTTTTGCTCCCAGAGTAAAAGCTCCCCCATAACAGCCAAAGTCTCCTTGGCTGACGTTATCAATATGAAAGAAGAGGATATTCGGTTTGTCGGACATCAGGTACTCCTTTTTAGGAATATGAATCGCTCTTAGAACTATACTATTCCAAAGAAAATTATCGTCACCCGTTCAATTCGGGGTTGTCTTCTCATACCATCGAGAATTATAATCAATTATGCTTCTATACCACTTGTTTAGCACCAAGGAGATTCGATCTCACAAGCTATTACTTTAGAATTAAAAATCATATAACCTAGAAACCGGACTCGAACCAAAATTATATGGTTTCTAGTCAATTGAGCTTATTGCGATCCCTGATTGATCTAAATTCCCCCTTTGCGGAAATCTTAGAGAAGCCAAAAACTGCTCGACGGGCACGCCAAGCGATTTTTGTGGACGGCGTTGGACGAAACCGAACTTAAATGAGAGAGTGGTTATCCACTCACTCTCTCTTTATCCTTGTGCATGAGCACAGGGACGAACCGCCTTCCCCATGGTTTTTACTCAATAATCATCAATGGGGGCATTGATTCACGAAGGAATTACCTATCAGAATGATAATTTTGACATCTGGATTCGTCAAGTAACGCCAGCGTTACCTATCCGGGTTCGGATTGTGCTAATCACAGTCAACTTATCAGTCAGTTATTTTTTGTGAACCAAGATAGGAAACAATAGTGTATGGAAGTGACGATATTTTAGTATGCATGCCCCATATTTGAATTCATATTAATGGTTAACCCAATTACCTGCTCATCTCGTTTGCCTAGAAAATTTATTTGCAATTGGTTCTATCAATCTCAGACGCCAGATAACACTCAGCAGGAGCGCCCAGATCGCCACAAACAATGCAACGATCAAATAATCTGTCCAGTAAGGCAGCCAAGTCACTTTGAACCACACTTGAAAAATGGGAACACTCAAAACCAATACAAATAAGGCAACCATAAAAGCTACCAAACGATATAAACGTTTATCCCCGCGCAATGGAGCCGCACCTACCCAAAGCCTTGAGGGTGGTTGTAAAAAGAGAAGGCGCAACCAACCAGCTATCAATAAGGCATAGGTTACCCCTAACTCTGCATAGAATCTTTGCACGTTGGCATAATTAAGCTTTTCAGTTACCCAAGCATTAAATCCAGGCGTTGGGGTGCGATTCAAGAATACATAATAAACTGCAAAGGCTAATATTGTCATGGTGATAGCCGTTGGAATAATGAAATTCGCCAGCTTGCGGCGCATCTCAAACTCAGTGAGTCGACCAGCCGACGACCATGCTGACATCACGATGATCGGGAAGGTTATTGTAAAAACTGCAATTAGACTGCCATGTACAGGTTGGTAAGGGAACAAGCGCATCCTCAGTAACAGAGTCACCAGGATCATCAACAATATCAGGGTTACATGGCTCAGCCATAATTTGAAGGTGTCCAACACACCATTTACCAGGCGTTGGCCTGTCCTCAAGACCGAAGGGAGTGATTTCAAAGTTTCTTCCAACAGGATAATATCTGAGAGCAGAATAGCTGTCTGTGTCCCACTTTTCATCCCTATGCGCAGATCAGCTTGGCGCATAGCCGGCACATCGCTTGTGTCATTCCCAACAATGGCGACGTATTCACCTTGGTCTCTCAGCTCCCGAATTATCCTGGCGCCTCCCGTAGGCGAAACGTCCCCAAAAATGGTGTTTTCCGTTACTATTCGTGAAAATTCTCCTCGATCCTGGGTATCCATTTCATCTCTGGAGGTCCACGAAAGAAATTCATCGGCCAGCCCCAATTCCTTGGCGATTAATACTGTTCGTTTTGGAGAGTCAGTTGCCAGGATTTTTATCTTCACATCCGATTCACCTAGTTTTTGAATCGTACGTTTTGAATCTGGCTGAACTACATCTCGAATGATCAATCTCGCCATCGGGATCAGCGCATCGGGCAGTTGTGGTTGCGCTTGCTGATTATACAGGGAGACCGGCTCTGGCAGGTAAACACACAACAAGATCTGTTGATCCAGCGGTTCATCAGAATTATCTGGAGGTGCAGCGCGATCTTCAACCGGTAACCTTAGCCTTTGTAAAGCCTTGAGAAGTCGTTGTTGAAAGGTAGCAGAAGATTGTTCTTCGGTCGGATTGGGCGGTAGCTCCCCAACGTCAGCAATCACTCTGGATGTCTGAGAATCTTGCTGAACTGATTCCATTTGATCGGTAGGCTTCACCTGGTTCTCTCTTTTGCTATCCTGGTGTTTGAATCGTTCCAGCCAGTGATTAAAACCACGTCGCGTTTGGGTGATCGTGTCTTTCACTTCTTCAAATACCTGCGGGGTACCCTTGGCCAAGTGGGGCTCGAGTACGCGCGGGTCCCCCAAAATATAAGTACCTCGCATTCCGGGTTCATTGAACACTACCCCAAACCAACCAAGCGTTGAATAATGCGGGGCCATTTCAACGATCGTGCGAGGTGTTCCAGGTAATGCTTCAGCGAGCATATGGCCTGCGTTCGTAGAAACCGGAATGCTGTTGGCAATATCTCCTAAGATGTGACGAATGAGGGTTTCATCGAGCGGCTCGTATCCGGCAGGCGGGTCAGGTATCTCCACATCCACATTCACCCCGCTGATTAGGCTGCTTTTACTCAGAGACAAAATCGAAACATTGGCTAAGCGTTCAATGGATTCGGATTTATACACCAGGGCGCCCTGTTGGGAAAGTCGAAACATTCCCATAGCGTATTGAATGATCAAGATCAAGAACAAGCTTGTTGGTGCGACACTATGGATAATTGAAAATGCAGCTCGGAACTCTGGGCTTATGAAAACCATATCGGTCATGACTGAGTCAATCACTAGAAAAACAGTAAACACTACCGCTAAACCTAATAGGATGCGGAATATTGTGCTCATCATGCGTTCGAGAGGCGTCATCTCTCCGAGTAACAACTGAAGATTATCCCCAGTTGACTGACGACTGCCAGATACTCTTGCACGATAAACAGCGTGTCCTTGGACACAGAAGCTACCCGCCGGTATCGCGTCTCCAGAACGTTTCACCGACATGTGTTCTCCATCACCTGGTACACACTCTTCCACCGTGAGCTCACCATCTACAACTAGTTCACCATCCACCAAGATCTGGTCACCCTGCCTCACCAATAATAGGTCTCCCCGCACCACCTGGGCGGGGTCGATGCTGTGAATTGCCCCTTCTCGGATGACTGTGGATTGTGGTTGAATTTCTTTGAGGATCTGGTTCAATTTCTTTTTAGTGAATGTTACTTGAAACACACGCAATATAACGCTGATCGCCAGCAATATTAGGGTTAATATTGTACTTATTGGGGAACCCAACAAGAGCATCACAATCGCGATAGCGAATAGATTGATGTTGAATGTAGACAGCA
>JBEQLH010000050.1:0-15096 GCA_040326075.1 Anaerolineales bacterium | reverse complement strand
AAATGGATGCTTCGCCCCTACAATTTCCGGATTTGTGGGGTAAAATTCATTGGTTTAAATTAATTTTAAGGGAATATGCATGACCGAATCAAACAATAACCACAAGTCCAATTTCTCGACTGGGGTAACCCTCAGCCGGAATTTGAACTTATTCACAATCACGATGATCGGCATCGGTGGGATGATCGGGGCCGGAATCTTCGTTCTGACCGGGATCGCGGCAGGTATAGCCGGACCCGCGTTGATCCTGGCATTCGCACTCAACGGCATCATTACCTCATTTACTGCCATGTCCTATGCTGAATTGGGTTCTGCTTTCCCAGAAGCAGGCGGCAGCTACCGCTGGGTCAAAGAAGGCCTGGGCGGAGCACACGGCTACCTTGCCGGATGGATGAGCTGGTCTGCAGCGGCTTCAGCTGGCGCGTTGTATGCGTTGGGCTTCGGCAGGTTTGCCAGTGAACTGTGGTTGATCGGCAATCTGCCAACCTTTGGTCTCAGTGTAAGCCAGATGACTCTGATCTTTATGACATTGATCATCATTGCCTTCACATTTATCAACTACCTGGGTGCCTCAGAAACCGGCAGTATTGGAAATGTTGTAACCCTGGCCAAGATATTTATTTTGGCTTTATTTGTTTTATTCGGCATTATTGTCATGCTGCGGTCCGGAGGTTGGCAAGGTCGCTTCACCAGCGATTTTATGCCCAATGGGTTTGTGGCTGTGTTTGCCGCGATGGGGGTAACTTTTGTAGCGTTTGAGGGATATGAGATCATTGTCCAATCTGGGGAAGAAGTGATCAACCCTAAACGCAATATCCCCCGGGCGATCTTCATCTCGATCGCAGTTGCCGTCACCATCTACCTGCTGGTTTCGATCGTCGCCATTGGGGCAACCAATCCGCCGCCGGGCATGGAAGTTTACGAGTTTCTTGGGGAACAAAAAGAAGTCGCGGTGGTTGAAACAGCCCAGCAAACTTTCCCCGGTGGAATTGGCGCGATCGTGCTGCTGTTCAGCGGTCTGGTCTCAACCATGTCGGCATTAAATGCAACGACCTATTCATCCTCACGGGTTTCATTTGCCATGGGCCGAGATCACAACCTTCCTTTATTACTTTCGAAAGTACATCCCAAACGGTTGACCCCATATTGGGCGGTGATCTTTTCTGGGGCATTCATGCTGCTCATTTCCTGGTTGTTACCGATCGAGGCTGTTGCAGCTGCAGCAGGCATCTTGTTTTTACTGTTGTTTCTGCAGGTGAACGTGGTGGTGATGCGCTTACGGTTAAAGCTGCCGGATATGGAACGCGGATTTCGGGTACCATTTTTCCCGTTGATTCCACTCTTGGGGATCGCGATTAACGCGTTACTGGCAATTTACTTATTCACTTTCAGCCCGCTTGCCTGGTATGTGGCTCTTGGTTGGATTGTGGTCGGATTACTGGCTTATTACACCTATTTCTCCCGGATCGAAGAGATCGAAAAACCGAAAGAGATCCTTATGGAGGAAGTACTCGTGAGCCGGGATTATTCTGTGCTCATACCAGTGGCGACTCAGGAGCAGGCGCGAATATTGGGCCATATTGGCAGCATCCTTGCTCGCGCCAACCAGGGAGAAGTATTGGCTCTGCATGTGGTGCGGGTTCCATACCAGCTCACTTTGGGTGATGGTCGAACGAGGCTGAAGCATGGGCGACCTTATTTGGAGGCGGTCATAAGTCAGGCTAAAGAGCTGGATGTCCCCGTGCACACTATGATCCGTTTAGGCCGCAAGGTGGATGATGCCATCCGTAAGACGGCAGTAGAGAATGCCTCAGATTTGATCTTGCTGGGATGGCCTGGATATACCAATACAGCTGGAAGATTGTATGGTTCGGTGATCGATCCGATAGTGGATGACCCTCCTTGTGATATCGCCCTTGTTCGTTACCGCGAACACAAACCGATTCGATCAATTTTTGTACCCGTCTCTGGAGGTCCTAACAGCCGCCGGGTAGTCCGCACCGCAGTACATATGGCTTCTTTGGGTGAAGAGGGACCTGCTAAGGTAAATTTAATGCATATCGTCCCTCCAGGCGCAGGCACCAGGGAACGCATCCGGACTAATCAAATCTTTGATTACGCATTGGAAGGGATCGATTATCCACATATCACCCGCAATATCGTTGAAGGCACCAATGTCTTAGACACGATCCTGGAAAATGCGGAAAATTGTGACTGTGAATTGATCGTGATCGGAGCAACGGACGAACCATTGTTCAGGAATTTGCTGGTTGGAAATATCGCTGAACAAGTCGCCAATCGATCCAAGGTTACAGTAATCGTCGTCAAGAGACGCCAGAGCGCCTTTCATTCCTTACTGCGCCAGACAGTTTTGGAGCCATCTACAAATCCGAATAACAATAAATAAATCATTTTTAGAGGACAACCAATAACCGGGTTTATGTCTGAAACCCGGTTATTTTTATATGAGATCTGAATTTAAAACTGGTCTTTGGTGGCGATCGGTCGCTCAGGATCTGTGATCCACTCACTCCAGGAACCGGCGTACAAACGGGCATCACCCAAGCCTGAATAAGCCAGGGCGAGCACATTTTGAGCTGCCGTGACTCCAGAACCACAGTAGAAAACAGTATTTTTTGCAGGTATGTCACCGAGTAAAACCTGAAAATGCTGGCGTAAATCTTCAGGCGCCAGGAACTTCCCATGAGTGTCAAGGACAGACTGGTGAGGTGAAGATAACGCGCCGGGGATATGACCGGCAACAGGATCGATTGGCTCAACCTCACCCCTGTAGCGGGATTCATCACGTGAATCGAGCAGACGAAAATCCGGATCCTGCAGCCTGGCAAGGATTTCACTCGTCTCAATCAGTAATCTCTGTTTTATTCGAGGGACGAACATGCTTGAAGGACGCTCTTCCAGCCCACTGGATACCGCTTCACCCGCCTCCAACCAGCTCTGCCAACCACCGTTCAGGACAGCTACAGAATAATGACCCATCCAGCGCATCAGCCACCAGAGACGGGCAGCAGCCATGCTGCCACCGGCATCGTCGTAGGCGATGACTTTCGATGATGAGTTAATGCCCCAATCGCCGATCTTTTCTACAAATGCCTCAACGGATGGAAGTGGGTGGCGTCCGGTTTCACCCTTGATCCATGGTGAACAGAGGTCTTCGTCCAGGTGCGCATAGACAGCGCCCGGAATATGGGCTTCCATATAATTCTGACGACCTAAGTCAGGATCTGCCAATGAAAAGCGGCAGTCGATGATCACCCAATTCGGCTCGCTGATATTGGCGATCAAATCAGGTGCAGAGATCAGGGTTGTATAAATCACATTCAGCTCCAAGGACCACAATTAGTTTGCATGGATGATAATCTTTACATAGTGAACGATCAGCGAACGCGCAAGTCCGCACAATCGGCATCATTGAGCATCTGGATACGAGCCTGCGCTTTAATTGTTCGGTTCTCCACTGGTAATACTACTACATCACAATCGGAAAGCAATGCCATTTGAGATATCTGGTCGCCTTCGAAAACCGCAGATCGCCGAAGTTCCACCTGCAGATCGTGCTGCTCAGAATGCATGCTCAAGGCGAATCTACCCAGATAGAATGTGACCGACCACGGCAGCTATTCACTGAGTGTGGTGCAAAGTTTGACCTGGCGAAAGCAAGCCAAGAAATCGAAGCTCGATAACTTATGATTGAGGGGCAATTATCAATCGAAAATTATTCTCTGGCGAAAAGAGTTTTTTTGATCTCACGATGACTGAATGCTTTTCTGGTTTGCACAGCTGGTTGGTGAGATATAATGATACAGAATTCTCACATGCAGGTTGAACAGGAAAAATGAAAATAATTAATCCTATGATGGAATTTCACATTTCACGCCAGGCGCGGGACTTATACAAATTTGATCAATCGTTATTCGCATTAAGCGGTAATGTGATCTTTGCTGATTTCTACGCGGTGCGGACTCTTGCCCAAAAGATCAATCAAAAGCGTGATCTGATCCACTTCCCTGAACAAGCTGTTCGTGCAGGGCAGATAAATGCAATGGGTTTGATCGACGAGATATTGCATTATGTATTGGGATCATATCGGCAACAAGTAAATCCAGAAGTTTTTTCAGAGGCAATGGTTTGGTTGTACGAGCAATTGGGAGTGGAAGCAATTGAGTCCACCTTAATTTCATTTGCAGATCAATTCCCCCCGCTGGCTGTTTACCTGGGAGAAATCAATCTCGCAGAGTATGTGGGTGATGATACAGAAGGTGTACCCAACAGTCAGATATTATTGGAGGAGATGCTTCTATTATGGCTGGCAAATATGAACCCGGCCTTTTCCCCATTCCTGGAATTATTCGATGATACCAAGATTGAGATGGACACAGCCTACCTGGGAATCATCACCAGCCTCAAGGATTTTTTTGAAACCCAACCCATGTATGGCCCAGACAATAAAAACCTGGTGGATATGCTTCGCAGCCCGGCTATTGCTGAGCCCCATACGCTCTCCGGCCAACTGGATTATATGCGCCAGAAATGGGGCTACCTGCTTGGAGATTATATTTTCCGATTGCTGCGCAGTCTGGATCTGATTTCGGAAGAGGATAAGGCTGTTTTTCAGGGAGCAGGTCCGGCGAGGGTTTACGAGTTTACCGGGTTAGATTTGGAAATTGAACGATTTAGCCCGGACAGCGATTGGATGCCTTCAGTAGTTCTGTTGGCTAAAAATATTTTTGTCTGGCTTGACCAGCTCTCCAGACAATACGATCGACCGATCCAGCGGTTAGATCAAATACCAGATGAAGAGCTCGACCGCCTGTCTGGTTGGGGGTTTAAAGGTCTGTGGTTGATCGGTCTTTGGGAACGCAGCACTGCATCGAAGCGCATAAAGCAGCTGCGCGGCAATCCTGAAGCAGTTGCCTCAGCATATTCGCTTTTTGATTACCAGATCGCAGGCGACCTGGGTGGCGAAGAGGCTTATCGCGACCTGTATGCGCGAGCCTGGCAGCGTGGTCTCAGGTTGGCTTCAGATATGGTGCCCAACCATATGGGGATCGACTCGAAATGGGTCATTGAAAATCCCGACTGGTTTGTTTCTCTCGATCATTCACCATTTCCTGCTTATTCTTTTAATGGTGTGGATTTATCCTGGGACGAGCGAGTCGGAATTTTCATCGAGGATCATTATTACGATAACACAGACGCAGCGGTAGTCTTCAAGCGATTGGATAAATGGACCGGGAGCACTAAATATATCTACCATGGAAATGATGGCACCAGCATGCCCTGGAATGACACTGCCCAATTGAATTATTTGTCCTCGGAGGTGCGGGAAGCTGTCATCCAAACGATCCTGGACGTAGCCCGCAGATTCCCTATCATCCGCTTCGACGCAGCCATGACCTTAGCCAAGAAACATTATCAGCGCTTGTGGTTCCCTGAACCGGGGACTGGTGGGGCAATACCTACCCGTGCAGAACAAGGATTAACCAAGGAGCAGTTTGAAGCGGCTTTCCCTGTGGAATTTTGGCGGGAAGTAGTTGATCGGGTGGCAGAAGAGGTGCCAGACACGCTTCTTTTGGCAGAAGCCTTCTGGTTGATGGAAGGATATTTTGTACGTACGCTGGGTATGCATCGGGTCTACAACAGCGCTTTCATGAATATGCTGAGAGATGAGAAAAATCAGGAATACCGGTTGGTGATCAAGAATACACTGGAATTTGATCCAGAGATCCTGAAGCGCTATGTAAACTTCATGAACAATCCTGATGAGCGGACAGCTGTTGACCAGTTTGGAAAAGGGGATAAATATTTTGGTATCTGTACCTTGATGGCTACCATGCCTGGGCTGCCGATGTTCGGACATGGGCAGATTGAGGGTTATTCTGAGAAATATGGGATGGAGTTCCGCCGGGCATATTGGGAGGAGAAACCAGACTCATATCTGGTCGATCGACATGAACGGGAGGTTTTTCCCCTGCTGCGGAAACGGTACTTATTTGCAGAAGTGGGAGAATTCTCTCTGTATGATTTCTACACTCCAGATGGCAACGTGAACGAGGATGTGTATGCCTACTCCAATCGTCACGGAGAAGAACGAGCCTTGGTTGTTTATCACAATCGCTTCGCAGAGGCGCGGGGTTGGATTCAATCCTCCACTGCCTCCTCAGTAAAGACCGGCCAGGATGACCAGCGTCAGCTGGTATCCAGAAAATTAAGCCAGGGTTTGGGTCTTCATACTGGTGAGGATCATTTCACTATCTTTCGTGATCATATAACTGGCCTGGAATACATTCGCAATAATAAGACTTTATCCGAGAATGGAATTTACCTGGAACTGAGTGCTTATCAATATCACGTATTTATGGATTTCCGCCAGGTTCAGGACAATGAATGGCACCAATATGCCCAGCTCACTGAATATCTGGATGGGCGCGGAGTACCCAGCGTGGATGAAACTCTGAAGGAGATTGTCCTACAACCTGTGCATTACCCGTTTCGAGCGTTGACTAACGCGCAGATGTTCGAACGTTTACTTGATCCTCGCCAGTTAACGGGTGAAAAAGAGGTGGATATGGACCTGCTGACCGAGGTTGAGCATAAGGCTGCCCACCTGTTAACAGAAATAAATAAACTGACAGCGGCTGGACGGGAGGAAGACGATCTCAGCACTTACGCTCAGGAAATTCGGCGTAAGGTTCAGGCGATTCTTGAATTGCCTATCATAGGTAATTCTGCTTTGAAAGATTCAAAACGAAATTATAAAGCAGCTGTAAAGATCGTAATTGAAAATCTGAGCCACGGGAAGAATGATCCTTCCAGATGGGCGGCTCTTCTCGGTTGGGTATATACCCATAACCTGGGTTTTGTGATGGGTGAAGAAGGGGCAGTAGAAAGAAGCCGGAGCTGGATCGATGAATGGTTGTTAGGCCGAATCCTGGCAAGCTCGATTGAAGACCTCGGCTCGAGCGAGTCTGACTCCTGGGATTTGATCAGGATCATAAAAATCTTGACCACTCACCAGAACTGGTATGAGGTTAAATCTCCAAAGAGTAAGCGCGCCTATCGCATCCTTGAAACTTTCCTGGAAGATGAGGATGTGCAGCGGTTCCTTCAGGTGAACCGCTACCAGGGCATATTATGGTTCAATAAAGAATCTTTCGATCAGTTGTTAGCGTGGATGATGAGTATTGCGGCGATCAATATTTTCGCCAATCCAGATATCGATCTTTCCCAGATGGTAGAGCAAATAGCTTACCATTTCCAGGTAATTAGAAAGTTGAAAAAAGCCGAATCCCAATCAGATTACCAGGTAGAGAGATTATTAGAGGCTGCGAATAAATAAGGGGGATTGAAATTCCCAAGGAGCGGTAGCATTATTCCTTGTTTCAGAATTATGCTCCTGAGATGGATAAATTCTCCCTTGCATCCCAATCACGGTCCAGATGCTGACTGAAAACAGCATCTGCGCTTAAACCTGTGCGGGGGCTGATTACATGCTTTAGATCGGTGATGACTTGATGTGACAGGTCTTCTCCGGTAGCAAGCTGCGCCAACCGTACAGATTGAGCAGCGTAAGCAATTACATTCTTTGGTTCGATGCGATCGAAGTCTTCAAAGAACCAGCCGCAAGAAGTGAAAATACGCTGGCGTTCTCGTTGGGATTCGAGCATTAGATAGACCCGCCAAATCTGATCAGCAGTCAATGGGTGACTTGCCATCTCATTGATTAACTTCTCAGGCTGCATATCTCCCAGCATGACATGGATATAACGCTGTCGGAGGGACCTGGGTTTGTGGACCAGTGGATATACTGTATCGAAATACAACCCATCAACAGCAGCAGCCAACCGGTTAAGTGAAAACCGCAAATGGGACTTCCAGCGACCATCCAGAGGAGTGCAGGCACATTCACCGGTCCAGCGAGTAACCCCATGATGGCAGGACCATGAAGTGCGTTCCCGGATACGGATGGTCTTTCGAGGGGGGTGAGTTTTCAACCACAAAGCAGGAAAAGAATTGCTGACCCCGGCAGCTGCGCTGGATCCATTTAATAATTGGGAGAGAAAATGTTCCCGGAATCGCTGGTGGTGACCAAAGAGCTCGCCGTCTGAAGCCAATAGGATTAGCTGGTCTTCACCATTCTTCTCCTTATCAGTGAGGTATTGGGAGTGGAGTTCGAGTTCAGCGAAGAGATCAGCGTCAGCAGTTGCCTCCGGTACGAAACTTATCTTTGCGCTCAGGTCCCGCTGGTAAAAGAAAACAATGATGCTGTCACCACCAGGCAGCAATACCTGGTAAGGCTCGGTGGGATCTAATCCCTCTACATCTGCCTGCCAGGGCGCCAGAATTGTAAACTCAATCCCCTGGTGAGCCATCACTGACAGCGTCTCGTAATCTACTGCGGTCTCTGGCAGCCACATGCCTTTTGGCTTATGACCGAAACGATGAGTAAAATCAGCTATCCCCCACATGATTTGGATGATCTTATCTGACGAGGATGCTAAAGGCAAAATCGTGTGGTTGTATGCCTGAGCAATGGCGTTGCCCACCCCATAACGAGAGAAATTGATGCGGTCTTGAGCGAGGATTTGCTGGTATGTGTGCGGATCTGCATCTTGCAACCAGGTGAATAACGTGGGACCGACATTAAAACTGATCCGCTCAAAGTTATGCAGCTCTACATTGGGGCGATAGCACTCCTGGAGAATTCGTTCGTTCCAATTGTTGAAGGGCGCGGCTCCAGGTTCGGTAGGGATAATGCCCGTTAATGGATCTTCGCGAGGAGGTTGGTAGAAATGTCCATGGATGCTGATTGCTTTGGTAGGCATATAGGTCTGTGTCAAAGTGGTGAGTAAGGATGTATCGGTTGTTGGGAAGAATATTAATCCCAAATCCAATCCAGGATTATATCACCAGCAGAATATTAGGTCTCGTGATGTCAATAGATAAAATCAATTCACTATCCAGAAAAATTCTCTGCAACCTTTTTCGTGTAAAATTAACCAGGTTCCGTTAGTAATGGACCAGAAGGAGCGAATATGAAAACACGGGCAGTCATAATGGCTGGAGGAGAGGGTTCCCGATTGGGGACCCTGACAGCCAAACGTACTAAACCGGCAGTGCCATTTGCTGGAAAATACCGAATCATCGATTTCACACTTTCCAACTGCATCAATTCTGATATTTTTGATATCATGATCCTGGCCCAATACCGTCCACATTCGTTGATCGAGCATATTGGCGCGGGTGGTCCTTGGGATTTGAACCGTGATTTTACGGGGGGGGTGCGAATATACTCACCATACAAAGCTCGCGGGTCGTCGGATTGGTATCTGGGAACTGCAGATGCTGTGCAGCAAAATTTCAGATTTATCAAAAGCTCAGATCCCGATTTCGTCCTGGTTCTTTCTGGGGACCATATCTACGTGATGAATTATGATGCACTAATTGCTTTTCATATTGATCACCAGGCTGATGTAACTATCTGCACTATCCAGGTGCCGCTTGAAGAAGCTTCTCGCTTCGGCACTTTGAGTGTGGACAAGAATTATCGGATCACTTCATTTGAAGAAAAACCACAGCAACCCAAGTCTGATCTGGTCAATATGGGTGTTTATCTTTTCAATATCGAATTGCTGGATAAAATTCTTTGGGAAGATCGTGATCGGACGGAGAGCAGTCACGATTTTGGTAAGGATATTCTGCCTCAGTTGGTTGCCGGTGGAGCAAGAGTACATGCCTTCCCCTACACAGGGTATTGGGTGGATGTCGGAACGGTTGATTCTTATTGGAAAGCACATATGGATCTATTGTCTGATCCGGCCCCGATTGACCTCAATGATCGCTCATGGGTGATCCACACCCGCACGGAGGAACGTCCGCCGGTGCACATCGCTTCTGGGGCAATTGTGGGGGACAGCATGATTACTGATGGATGCGTGCTTTCCGCGGGTGCGATCGTGGAACGCAGCGTGTTATCCCCCGGAGTGAGAATTATGCCGGGAGCTGTCGTGCGTGAATCGGTTATCCTTAACGAAGCGATAATTCACCCGGGAGCCAAAGTTGAACGAGCAATCATCGATAAACAGGTCGTAATCGGCGAGAATGCCATGGTCGGTGGAATTGACCTCTCAACTCCCCCTCGCATTACGATGATTGGAAAGAACAGTGAAATACCCGCCCAAGTAACTGTGGAACCTGGAGCTGTCATCGCTACCGATGTCATTCCCTCTGACCTGTCCGGTGATGTAATCCGCAGCGATGACTATGTCCAGACCAAAAGGTTGCCGTATGAAGTTTGAGCGCTCATCCGGCATTCTACTGCATCCAACCAGCTTGCCAGGGTCTTTCGGGATTGGGGACATCGGCCCTCAAGCCCACCGATGGATTGATTACCTCAGCAAGGCGGGATGTGGATTATGGCAGGTTCTCCCACTGAGTCCGACAGGTTATGGGGATTCCCCTTACCAGAGCTTCTCATCCTTCGCTGGTAATCCATATTTGATCAGCCCAGAAAACCTTCTGGAGGAGGGGCTGCTCCATTCCAATGACCTGGTTGATAAACCGGAATTCCCGGCTGGGAAAGTTGATTTTGGCAAGGTCATCCCCTGGAAAATTGGATTACTCGATCGGGCATTTATCCAATTCCAACAATCCGGTTCAAAAGAAATAAAAGCCGAATTCGAATCATTTCGGTCTGAGCATATCTATTGGTTGGAGGATTTCTCGCTATTTATGGCCTTGAAGGAGGCGCATGGTGGTGGCTCCTGGGTGAATTGGCCACGTCCCTTATTGGCCCGTGATCCAGGTGCCCTTGATCAAGCTCGAGAAAAATACGCGGTGGCCATCCAGCGCCAGGAATTCCGCCAGTTTATTTTCTTCCGCCAGTGGGAGTCTTTACACACCCACGCCAAAAGAGAAAATATCCACATCATCGGAGATATTCCCATATTTGTTGCACATGATAGCGCCGAAGTCTGGGCGCATCCTGAGCTGTTCTACCTTGACGATCAAGGAAACCCAACGTTTGTGGCTGGCGTACCACCGGATTATTTTTCGGAGACCGGGCAATTGTGGGGAAATCCCTTGTATCGCTGGGATGTCCACCAGGCGGATGGTTACAGCTGGTGGTTGAAACGGCTATCAGCAGTGCTGGGGTTCGTTGATATCGTCAGGCTTGATCATTTCCGCGGTTTTGCTGCATATTGGGAAGTGCCTTTTGGCGAGAAGACCGCGGTCAAGGGCCGGTGGGTACCCGGTCCAGGAGCAGATTTCTTCACAAAAGTTGAACAATCTCTTGGTCATCTGCCTATTATCGCTGAAGACCTGGGGGTGATCACACCCGATGTCGTCGAAATGCGAGAACGATTTGATTTACCAGGGATGCGCATCGTCCAGTTTGCATTTAATGGTGATCCTAAAGATCCTTTTCTACCTCACAACCACGAAGTGAACAGCGTAGTTTATACGGGGACACACGACAACGATACCTCGAAAGGTTGGTATGAGAGAGTCTCAGAGAGCGAGAAGAGCTTTTACAGGCGATATTTCAGCCGGAATGGGAGTGAGGTTGCCTGGGATCTTATTCGCGCGACCTGGGGTTCTGTCGCTAATTTTGCTTTAGCGCCAATGCAGGACTTTCTCAGTTTGGACAACAACGCGCGCATGAATTATCCAGGTAATCGCAGCGGGAATTGGTTCTGGCGGATGCCGGATGATGCGATGAGCGATTCTCTCCAAGTGCGAATTAAAGAAATAAATTATTTATTTGATCGTGAAAACTTAAACCAAAATCGGGAAGAAGATAATTAGTTTTTTGGTCAGGGTAATAATTGATACTAGGAATAAGTAGAATTTAAATTTCCTGCATCACTTGGTGGATTCTGCTAATTAGGAAAGATTACTTGAATAATGAATTATTGGTAATGCAGGATTTCAATTTTGGTTGAAATCCTGGCTGTTGATTTCCCAGCCATTACAAAGATTGGTACCGAATTGCGACTTCAATAATAGAACTGTGCGTTCACTTCGCAAAGTTAATCAATCATCGTGATCCTGGTTTGTGCAGGTGATGAGAATCACACTGATGGTAGCAGCCGCGATGAGAGCGGTTGCTCAATTTATTCAGCAGCAGGTTCTTCGGGTGATTGACCAGGCTTCCAATCTGGGGCAGCCCGTTTCAGTTCCTTGGGAGACAGGCGATTTGTACGGCGGCAGTGTGGGCACTGGGCGTTGTAATGATTCAGGTCTTCAGCATAGATGGTATCTAACGCTGCAAGGACGGTGTCTTTGCCAATTGCAAAAGGCTTATGACAGCTTGTACATCGGATTTGCATCTGGAGCTCCTTTCAATTAGAGGTTAAGTATACAACAGCAGTCCAATTTGGAGTAGGTTGAACCGTCCGTTATAATATGATTATGGATAAATTTTACACGCAGAAAGGTGATGATGGGTACACAGGTCGCTTAGGGAAAGGGCGGATACCTAAAAATCACCCAATAATTGAAGCGATCGGCACGATCGACGAAGCCTCCGCAGCGTTAGGTATGGCGCGCGCTCAAAGTCAGATGCAGGATACGGTTGACCTGCTGCTTGAGGTGCAGAGAGATTTGTACCACTTGATGGCGGAATTGTCCGCCTCCAAAGAAAACGCGTCGAAATTCCGGGTTATTGATGGTGATAGGCTCACCTGGTTGGAAAACAAAATTGAATCAATCAGTGACTCTATAGAGAGCCCAAAGGAATTCATCGTACCCGGTGATTCGATAACCGGGGCGACACTGGCCCTGGCACGGAATATAGTCCGGCGCGCTGAACGACGGGTTGCGGAACTGCATTTAGCAGGCGAAATCGAGAACCAGAACATTTTGCGATATTTAAACCGGCTTTCATCTCTATGTTTTGTGTTGGAATTGCAGGAAAACCAATCGACAAACTCTGCCGGTCTTTCTTTGGCAAAAAACCCCACAGAATAGATTGACTATGAAAAAACCGAGTTTCCCAATTATTATATTTGATAGAGGGAAACCCGGTTGTTAATTTAATTTTTGATGTTGAGTTGATTAATTTCCAGATGTCGCCAGTTCAGCCTCAACTGCTTGAGAGATTTCTTCAAAGGAGGGGATAAAACCAGGTGTGAGCTGTTGTCCATTGACAAAAACAGATGGGGTCCCTGTCACACCGATCGTTCTCCCGGTCGAATAATCGGTATCAATTTCTTCTTTATGAAGGTTCGCATTGAAACAGTCATTGAAGGCTGGCATGTCCAGACCTAATGATTCAGCGAAAGCCACCAAGCGATTATCGTTAAAGGCTCCCTGATTTTCACCATTCCAATTCGCGAAGAGAATATCGTGGTAATCCCAAAAACGATTCTCATCACTTGCGCACATACTTGCGTTAGCGGCCTGATCCGACTCGTTGCGGGGGGCACGATCGTCGATAAATGGAAAATGTCGATAATTATAATAAGCTTGACCGGTGGAGACGTAAGTATCAACAACCTGTTGTTCGATCTGTTCTGCAAAAGTCTTACATGCAGGACATTGGAAATCTGAATAAACATCAATCAGGACTGGTGCATTTGAATCACCCATAGCTCTTCCATCAACCATGGGTCGTGAATGGGGGGTGATGGCGACAATGTCTCCAACTGGTTGAAGTGACGGGATAATCACAATAGCAGCAATGACTAATGCTGCCCCAACTACACCCAATACAATGAGAATTCTTTGTCTTCTCTGTTTTGCGAGCCTTTTTTCACGCACTACCTCGCGTCTTGTACTAACACCTTTGCTACCTGATGATGACTTTTTGCTCATTTATTCTCCTGTAGTTAAATACTGTTAACGCACCGATTTTGCCATGGACGGTCGACTTTGTCCAGGTATAAATGAACTTTGATTAATCTTTCTTTCGTTCAAAGAACTTAACGGGATGATATTATCAAAGTGAATTACTGTTGGATTTTGTATTTCCTATTGAAAATCGACAAAAAGCATCCCCCTTAGCCACACAATCTGTTTCGATTACCGGGACATCTTTACCGGATGCCCATTGTAAGGCTTCATGGATAAACCCTACCGTAAGATGGCATACTGGTTGAGAACTTTGGCGTCCAGAGCAAACAAGACAATTTTGTTCAATATAAGCCAGCTGACCATGCTTATCCTCCAACCAGGTTTCTGAATGAGGGTACGTTTTCTGTTGGGTATCCACAATGGTCTGCATCATAATCTGGATGCGTTGTTCAGGTCTCCAAAGGCTGATAATTCTTTTTGCGGAAGACATTAATGTTGATTGGTCGCGTAAGACGATATGGAAATTTTCCCGGCCGATGCGCTGTAAGATCCACGGCCCTTTTTGATCATAAGCTGTCTCGATCGCCTGCAATAATCTGGAATACTCATGGGAATCGAATGTTCGAGTTAAGTCGTCGGGTGGTAGGGTGGCCAAATATGCGTCTAATCCAGCCGATCGATATATATCTTTAGAGCCTTTTTCGCCTAAGACCTGATTTATTGCGAGTATTGTTTGTCGGAATTGGGTGTTGGTAATAGCTGGTTGGTTTTCCCTATCCATGGCGTTCTCCTGTGATGTTCCAATCAAAATTAAAATAAGTCTGAAGTGATTGGAGGTGGATAGAACTGCCTTATTGTAATGGATTATTCCGGCATGAACTGGAAAACCGGGTAAGTTTCACCGGTCCGCATAAAACCGGCAGTTTGGTACAGGGAAATTGAAGCAAGGTTTTCTTCTTGGGTGTTAACTGTGATGCGCTGGGCGCCTCTTTGTTTGAACTGCACCAGTAAATCACGCAAAATCGCAGAACCGATACCCTGGCGTTGGTATTGTGGGTTAGTGGCTAATCGAGCTAAATGACCCCCCATGTGCATTGCAGTGCTTATTTGATACCCGACAATAGCACCCTCATAATCGGCGACAGTAGCGATGGCAGCCTGCCGAAAGGCATACTCAAGAGATTGCCGGGAATTATGCCACAAAGATCCAAATGCGGATTTATCGATGGATTCAACAGTGGGTAAGTCGTCTAAGCTCATTGGGCGAATTGAAATTCC
>JBEQLH010000237.1:0-5132 GCA_040326075.1 Anaerolineales bacterium | reverse complement strand
GGGCAAGAAACTAGGACGACAATGGTTCACCACAGCCCAGGGATTTAACGAATATTAGAAATTGGATCGAAAACCAGGCCCAAAGCCCCGAGAAGAAGACTGAAAAATCTATTTATCCTTGACATTTATAGGCGCATGCGCCAATAAATGTTTTGCTTCTGGGCTGCAGCTCCGGAAAATTTATTCCCCAATCAGTTTTTCGAATTACCGTCTCAATTGACGGAAGGAGTGTGGTCATGAGTGGCGGAAGTGGCACCTAGAGGCAAAAGAGCGACAGACGCCGCGGGTCTGTCGCTCTTAATTTTAACAAGCGATTACATCAAACCACATACTCAACTGTTCACGTTTTAGAGCACTTGCTATTGTTCTGAAAGGCTTCGTCTCCCTCTAGACCTGCATGTGAAAGCCAGATCGCTTTCCCAGAGCCTCCTCTTTTTGGCAAACTCTTTTTCCAATCTTTTATTCCAAGGTGTGTAAAAAATCTTGACATGGCGTGAATAATATGTAATTATGATATATATCATACAAGGGTAAGACCCCTTCCTAAACAATACAGGCTTCTGTTATCCAAAACAAGAGAGCGCAATATAACTTCATAATTTTAACGTATTCCAGCATTTGATAAAACGGGGAGAAAGCGGTATGAGAAATAAATCGTTTAGTTTGATTACTGTGTTTTTGTTGCTTGGACTATTAGCGCCAAGTGGTACTGCTACAGCTCGGTCAATCCAATATCAAGTATCAGCAAATGCTGAATATTCAATTTCCGGACGGGTGACGGATCTCAGCGGGAACCCTGTGGCTGGTGCCACAATAACAGCGATCCCATGTGATTTGAGAAAACAACCTGTTCTGCTTATCCATGGTTGGGGTGGTTCCGATGTTATGATGGAAGATACGGGTGGTTTTGCCCAACTCTATCAATGGATGCATGCGGATGGATATGTTGAGGATTGCAACCTGTTCTACGCTGTTGGTGTATCACAATTCAATACAAATAATCAAAATAGGCAAGCAATTCAACAAAATTTGCGTAATGCCTACGATCAGCTTGTGGTTGATAATCCATATTGGCGCGGCCATTTTGACATTATTGGACATAGTTATGGTGGGTTAAACTCACGTTTTTACCTTGAGAGTGGATATTACCAGGCTGATCAGAATTACGGACAGTATGGTATTCATATAGATAACTTGTTTACTCTCGGCTCTCCACACGGTGGCGTAAAAATCCCAAGCGAATTGTATCCTGGTGCCATGGTTATTGGATATAGTCATGTATTAACTCCAAAGAGCTTTCTAGATTTTCTGTCAGCTGCACAGTTATATTCATCCGCAATTGATGTGTACAATAGCGCCAATAGTCAGCCAAAGAATACATGTTATCGTCTGCTTGGCGGGGATTTCCTGCCGCAGATCGGCGTGCCATTAGTGATACGAGTCGCTTATCTACCTTGGGCTTCATATCCGGGGGATATCGGAATTTCATTGCGAAGTTCCCGCCAATTAGGAGTGAACCCCTCGTTATCCCCTCTCTATCCCAACGTAGAAGTGGTAACAAATGAAGATATGCATGGTTATGTTCCCCCCATAACAATTCCTGATATTGGTCAAATTGACCTGAGCCATTTAAATTCCTATGTGCGGCCTGAGGCGACCTACCAGCAGCATATTCAAAATTATTTGGGAGCATCTATGTCGCAATGCATTTCCTCAGGCTCGGCAGAGACCACCGATTTAGCGGCCGCAGCGTCTGATGTTTTTACCTCACCTGTTATGGTTGCAAGCGGTGAGTTGACTGCCACAGAAACCCTAACCCATACCTTACACGTTGATTGGAGTGGGAAAAGTACCTTCTATGTTTCGTGGCAAGGAGGGGATTTATCCTTCAATATGGTCGATCCCAATGACACACTCATCACTCCAAATGACGCCTTGTCTGATCCCAATGCTGATTATGGCAAATTGACCTTCGGGGATACCAACTTGGTAACCTATGTGTTTACAGATACAATACCTGGGCTTTGGAGCTATTCATTATCTTCTGTTTCTGGTCCTTATCCCATTCATTACGAAGCATCTGCCAACCCTGAAAGTGTGTTGAAAGTAAGTGCATCTGTTCCAAACCAGCAAAAGCTGGGAACATCCGTTTTAATTACGGCAACAGTTGCAGCAGCCACCATCCCAATACCAGGAGCTGCAGTGACTGCTACTATCACTAAACCAGATGAAATAATTCATCATGTGGTTTTGTTTGATGATGGTGTTGATCCGGACTTAATTCCTGATGATGGGGTTTATAGTGGTAGCTTTATAAATACCAGCTTAGGTGGGTTTTATAACGTTTTAGTTACAGCAGATGGAATTTATAACAGCACACCTTTCTTCCGTACTACCCAGGAGGTTTTTGCGATTACACCTGAAAAAGCCAGATTACGACAGACATACTCGCATCAGGGGATAGACACAGATGGCAATAGCTTATTTGATTATCTCGAAGTACAGGTTGGTGTTTTGGTGACTGAGACAGGAAATCTGTCGCTGTCTGCGAATTTACTCGAAAATGGTGGCCAACATATCACCAATGCAAATACTGTAATGAATATTAATACCACTGGTGTTCAAACGATTACGCTGCAATTCTCGGGTGAAGATATCTGGTCAAACGCGGTAAATGGACCCTATTGGGTATCCCAAGTGTCGCTGATGGACGATGATACATTTATCTTGCTAGATACTGGAGATAGTGATCACCAAACTTCACCTTACGATTACCATCAATTTCACATTGGTTATCCAGTATACCTGCCGCATGTCGCCAGTTCAGGAGATTTGCATAGCAGTGCTCTAAATAATATCGATCTATCATTATCTACGGCTGGTAACAGTACGATCACGGATAGCGACGGATATTATTATTTCAATGACCTGCCGGATGGATTATATACATTGATACCTTCCTGGTCAGGGAATTCCTTTGAACCGAACTGGCGATTTATAAACCTGCCACCAGATGCATCTGGTCAAGATTTCACCCTTAATGCTGATATTTCGCCCATCCCCGGCGAAATGGTCTTCGTCCCCGCTGGCGAGTTCCAGATGGGCTGCGACCCGGCACATAACGGCGGCTATTCCTGCTATTCAGCTGAACTGCCGCTGCACACCGTCTACCTGGACGCCTATTCGATTGACAAGTATGAGGTCACAAACGCCCAGTATGCTCAATGCGTAGCTGCGGGGAATTGCACTGCACCTTCGTCCAATTCATCCTACACTCGCTCTTCGTACTACGGCAACCCGACCTATGACAACTACCCGGTTATCTATGTCTCCTGGTACGACGCCCAGGATTACTGCACCTGGGCGGGCAAACGCTTGCCCACGGAGGCCGAATGGGAGAAGGCCGCGCGCGGGACCGGCATACGGGCCTACCCGTGGGGTGACGTCGACCCGGACTGCACCCTGGCGAACTTCTATAATAATGCCACTAGTGGGTCAGTTGGCATGCAGAACGCCATTTCTGAACCAAGTTTTGTTTAGCTCGAATTGGGCGATGAGCGCAAGCTCCTGAGCCACCCAAAGCATGCCGCCTGTTTCGACTGCGTTCACGACGGGCGGCTCGTGCACCACCCCACTCAAATGGTGTGGGATCATCATTCCACCCAAGAGCAACCCCTTCTAGCCAGTCAATGATTTGCTCAGGAGCCTGTGGATTTTGCCCTGCCAACCCTCTACGGACCAAAATGCGCTGGATTGACTCGGCCATGTTCAACCATGAACCTCCCAAGGGCGTATACAGCAGCATAACGCCATGCGCAAACAGCCATAAAATCAGTTCCGTGGTGTAGTGTCCCTGAAGATTATCCCAGATCAATAACATACGTAAAGGCGGCAATTTTTCTGCCAGCGTAATCCGCTTTGATAAACCCTGTTGCCATGTTTTCCAGGCCTGGCGGTTTGTTTCTTCATCGAGTATGGGTTTCTCTGGTAAGGTTTTCACGATTTCTTCGACCTGTTCTTTGAGCCAGGGATGTAAGATGGCATTGGTCGATTGGGTAACACCTTTGACCCGCACCTTCCCAGTTGCCGGATGAAATAAGGTTAGCATTTTGGCCGTTCCGTTGCGAATATATTCATGGGACTGGTGTATGGGATGGCTCTCTGGCTGCCAGCTTTCACCTGGATAGGGAGCCGTCTGATACGGCCCCGCTTCATCTTCAACCCACACGGTCAATCCCATTTTTTCTCCCTGTCGATATGCTGTCTCGATCAACTCTTTTTGGGGGTGGCATCAGGATCAATGACAGTGACAACACCCCGTTTTCGTTTCCGCACCACCTGTCCCGTTTCACACCAACTGCGCGATTTCTGCCAACGAAACCCCGCTTCCTGCAAGATCACCCAGATCCGTTCCGTACTGATTTCCGGTAACCCATCCTCTGCTTTGCGCAATGCTTTCTGTAGTGTTGTCAAGGACCAGGTGTTCGTACCGTCTTTCTCCGGATCCGGTGGGCGACGCGCTTCTGTCAGGACCCGTTCACGTTCTACAGCATAGTATTTCCGTTTCGGCCCACCACCGTGCCGAGGCTGGATGGCTGCCATCCCTTCCTGGTTGAACTGCTCCACCAGATGCGAAACCGCATCTCCCGATTTCCTGCCTGCGATTTGAGCAGCTTGTGTGTAACTGTGTCCGTCTGCCACAGCTAGAATTTCTTTTGCTCTTGCTACATGGCCTGCAGGTTCACTGTGTGAACGGCTAATCCGTTCCAACCATTCCCGTTCTTCTTCTGTCAATGTGCGTAGTGGGTCTTTTTTTCGTCTGGTCATTGGCTTCTCCCTGCCATTCCTGAGTAGACTTCTTTCCACTCATAATGGCAAGTTCCGTGCCAACTGACCCACTAGTGTACTGTCAAACATCATAGATAAAGTTGTCATTGCGAGTAAACCCACAGCATCCTTGATTTCGATACGCCGTCGATGAAACTGACGGCTACTCAACCGGCGGATGCTGCTCAGATCGAAATGACTCTGATGTCATTAGTAGGGAGCGCAGCGACCGTGGCAATCTCCGAGTAACTCACTTCGACTCATTGCGTTCGCTCAGTCGGTCAAACATCACATTCACGTTTGAC
>JBEQLH010000236.1:0-5134 GCA_040326075.1 Anaerolineales bacterium | reverse complement strand
AAGTACAACCACGAACTCGTGTCCGCACTTGGAGCCACGCCGATCGACTACCGCAATGAGGACTTCGTTGAGCGTATCCGCAGTCTTACCGGAGATGGGGTGGACGTTGTGTTCGATCCCATCGGCGGCGCAAGGCAACTCTGGCGTTCATACCGAGCCCTGCGCAAAGACGGGCGGTTGGTGTGGTTCGGTGTGGCTGCGACGAAGAAGGGTGGGCTGCTGGTCATTCCATTCACCCTGTTGACGGTGTTCCTGCTCAAGCTCATTCCTGACGGCAAGCAGGTGCCTTTGGCCCCGGATATCTCAGAGGACAAGGCCTGGTACCGCGAAACGCTGGCGGAACTCCTCGACTTGCTGGCAGCAGGCAAAATCAAGCCGGTCGTGGCAGACCGTATTCCGTTAGATGAAGCCGCTCGTGCTCACGAGCTGCTCGAGCGCGGAGGATACGCTGGGAAGATTGTTCTCGTTGCCAGTGCATAGTCAGAGTCTCTTTCGCCGGCCAGCAGGGGCGCCCGCATATTTCGATCATGATGTTATAAACACTTAGCGCTGGGACAACGATTCGATGAGGCTGAAACTGTTGGAACAAAATGTATTAGGCACCCTTGTTCCACTCTATGGGCCTCAACATTCTTCCCTCTTAATCACCAGTGTGATCTTAATCCTATTAATTAATACTCAAAGGAGGCAATAACGATGTCTAACGATAAGCAAGAACGCAGTAGAAAAGGAACCAGTGGCCTGTTTTTTGTAGGTTTTCTGATACTTGGCCTTGCTATAGGCTTTATTGTAGGGAATGTTGTAGGTGGTTTTTTTGTTGGCTTGGGTGTCGGTTTTATAGCTATGGCCATAGCGCGTGCTATCACTGGCGAATGGTGAAAATAACTTACTCATGATTATTGCTGGTCGGGTGTGGACCTGCGACCGAGAATCTCTCAAGGGGTGAAAACACATTTCTGCTTGGGGAAGGCTGGAAAGTGTCGACACCCGCAGAGCAGGTGCTGGACGTTATGCCCCTGGCAGAGCACTGGAGTAATGCAGCTGAATTAGAGAGGTTCTTTGGGCTGTATGTGATTTATCAAGGCCCTCTGATCGCTGAAGGGTAAGTCAATGAATGGGCGATCATCGCTCAGGCGGGCAGATTCGTCAACTCCCTACCGGGGGAGTGACGGGCATTGATTATCAATAATAGGTAGGCGTGTGAATAACTGCCTGCCTATTTTATCCTCTCGGGTTCTAAAATCCCCAATCCTGAAATTAACCCTCTGAATAACACCTTCGGGGTATGACACTAATACCACCTTGCGGGTATGCTGAAGGTGAAGGAGGCAAATCAATAATGATGAAGAAAGCCAAACAAAAACTTACCCTAGATCGACCGGCAACCTATCAAATCAAAGTACCGGGAGAACTTGACGAGAGTTGGGCAGACTGGGGCGGGCAGATGTCTATTATGGTTGAAAGCAAGGGCGATGGTCCACCGGTTACCACTTTGACCGGCACCGTCGACCAGGCTGCCCTGCACGGTTTGCTGCGCCGACTTTACTCCCTTGGCTTACCGATAATTTCAGTCAAATGTGTTGAGTTCGGGTAATTTGGATATATAATCTGTTTATGACCACCTCAATTTTGGTCACTAAACTTTTTATTCCACCCACCCGACCGGAACTCGTGCCTCGCCCGCGTCTGATTGAGCGATTAGACAGAGGTGTGCACCGGAAATTAACTCTTATCTCAGCCCCGGCTGGTTTTGGCAAGACCACCCTGGTGACTGACTGGTTGGACAAATTGAAGGGTGAGGCCGAAAAACAGAACCAAACCGAAAATAGAATCGCCTGGCTCTCATTAGATGAAGGCGACAACGACCCAGCACGTTTTCTGACTTACTTGATCGCTGCTCTAAATCGAGTTGAGGGAGGTAAATTCACTATTGGGGAAGAAGCGTTAGGCATGCTCCAATCCCCTCAGCCGCCACCAACCGAGTCCGTTCTGACCCCGCTAATCAATGAAATCGTCAACATACCTGACAGAGTAATCCTCGTCCTCGATGATTACCATGCTATCGACTCGTCACAGGTTGATGATATGCTTGCCTTCTTACTCGAAAACCTACCCCCGCAGATGCATCTAGTCATCGCTACTCGTGAGGATCCGCATCTGCCCCTGGGACGACTGCGAGTGCGCGATCACCTCACCGAACTACGTGCTGCTGACTTACGTTTTACCTCTTCAGAAGCCGCTGAATTTCTCAACCAGGTGATGGGGCTGAGCCTTTCAGTAGAAGACATTACCGCGCTTGAAACCCACACCGAAGGGTGGATTGCCGGATTGCAGTTGGTTGCTATTTCAATGCAAGGACGCGATGACACCACTAACTTTATCAAATCCTTCACTGGCAGCCATCGCCTGGTGTTAGATTATCTGATTGAAGAAGTACTGGAACAGCAATCAGAGGACGTTCAGACATTCTTATTGAAGACAGCCATCCTCGACAAGCTGACTGCTGATTTGTGCGACGCGCTCACCGGAAGAGATGACAGTCAACATACAATTGAATATCTCGAACAAGCCAACCTGTTTATCATTCCCCTGGATGATGAAAGGCAGTGGTACCGCTTCCACCGTTTGTTCGCTGATCTGCTTCAGCGGCGTCTGGAACAGACGCTGCCAGATCAGGTGCCAATACTGCAGCTGAGAGCTAGTGAGTGGTTCCAGGCGAATGGATTCCTTGATGAGGGGATCGTGCATATGTTGCGTGCAAGGAATTTTGAACGGGCGGCGGATTTATTGAATGATCAGGCTGATACTCTTTGGCAGCGAGGCGATCATGGTAAATTGCGAGCCTGGTTGGAAGTAATTCCAGTTGAATTCATATTATCAAGACCACTACTATCCATCTATCATGCTTATTATCTGCATTTTAGCGGTCAGAATGACGATGGAGATCATTTGCTGGATGAGGTTGAGAAGTATTTAGGTGTCAAGGATGATCTTTCAGCTGAACCCTCAAAAATTAAACAGGATATTTTGTCTGAGGATGAGAGAGAAAAATTACTCGGTAGATATGAGCTGATCAGGGCTTTGATTTATACCTTCAGTGGAGATGTTCCTGGGATGATACAACATTCAAACCAGGCGCTTGAATATCTGCCTGAGCAAGACATGACCTGGCGCAGTCTGGCAGCCTTCACCTTGGGTGACGCGTATTCCTATTTAGGCGATATGGCTGCCTCCTACGACGCTCGGGCTGAAGCTTTACGGGCTTGCGAAGAGGCCGGAGATGTTTATTACTCTATCGTAGCCGGTCTTAAACTCGCATCTACTTTAAAGGAGCAAGGTAAGCTTCAACAAACCATGGAGCTTTGCCAACGACAGTTGCATCAGGCGAACAATTACGGTTTCTCACAATCTGCGTCGGCAGGCTGTATGAAGGCGCTGTGGGGAGACGTACTGGCAGAATTAAATGAATTGGACAGAGCGATACTTCAAGCAACAGAGGGCGTACAAATAACTGAGCGCAGTGGAAACCTGACGATTTTAGGCTATAGTTACCATTATCTGATGAGGGTTTTAGTGTCCCAAGGGGATCTTGCTGGTGCCCAAGAGATAATCCAGAAAGTAGTCCATTTAAATCGAGAAACCACAATCCCTCCCTGGCTCATGAACATGAAGGCTAATTGGCAAGCGCGCATATGTTTGTTAAGCGGGGAAACAGAGGCTGCATCCCAATGGGTGGGAAAACGTAATATAGATTCGTTCGATAGCCCAGAAAAAATTGATTACTTGCTGCTGTTTGATTACATCATCTTAGCTCGCATCCTAACCGCCCAAAATAAGATCAGTGAGGCAACAGGATTATTACAGCGCTTGGTGGAGCCAGCCGAAAAGGGGGGAAGAATGACAAGTGTGATCGAGATTTTAATCCTCCAGGCTTTGGCTTATCAATCTGGGGACAATACACCTCAAGCTATGATTCCCCTGGAACGTGCGCTCAATCTCGCTGAACCGCGAGGATATATCCGCATCTTCTTGGATGAAGGCTCGCCGATGGCTCGTTTGCTTTACAAAGCCCTTGATCGCGGAATTGCTCCAGAATATGTTCAGCGGTTGTTGGCAGCATTTCCCATCGACGAACCGGAGAAAGCTGACTCATTGCAAATACAAGCTCCCGAATCTGAATTGGTTGAGCCTCTAAGCGAACGCGAAATCGAAGTGCTCCAACTCATTGCCGAAGGGCTAACTAACCCGGAAATCGCTGCCAAACTTTACCTCTCGCTGAACACAGTCAAGGTCCACACCCGCAATATCTTCGGCAAACTCGGTGTCAACAACCGCACACAAGCGGGTGCCCGGGCAAGGGTTTTGGGGATCTTGCCCTCCAACTAATCACCTGGGTGCCTGAAATTGGCAATGGCAGCGCACAAAGTCAAAAAACCTGACGGGACAGTATATAGCGGCCCGTTTTCATATCTCTTTTCCAAGCCTGAAATAACCCTTTGAATAACACCTTTGGGGTATGACACTAATACCACCTGGCTGCTATATTGTAAACGCAAGATTTCATCAATATCGAAACTAGTCAAAAATGAGAAAAAACGATGACTAACAGAGAAAAATGTACAACAAAGCGGTGTCATCATTCTTTCCTCTTATTCACCAGCGTTATGCTGATCCTGTCAATGCTTGTCGGGTGCGGCCCATCCACTGAGGAGCTCGAAGCGGTTGAATACACACCGCTGACCAGAAAGGATTGGAAGGTATCATTACCCGCAGAGCAGGGGCTGGATCCGATGCTGGTGGAGGAGCTGTATTACAATGCGGCTGAGTTGGAGACCCTCTACGGGCTGCTGGTGATTAAGAACGGCCATCTGATCGCTGAAGGGTACTTCAATGAAGGGGCGGTTGACCAAAAGAACCAGCTGCAATCGGTGACAAAGTCTTACACTTCGGCATTGGTCGGGATAGCACTGGATCAAGGCTGTCTGTCAAGCGTGGATCAGAAGATGATGGATTTCTTCCCGGAATTCGCCGGAAAGATTACCGATCCGAGGAAAGAGCAGATCACGATCCGGGACATGTTGCAAATGCTCTCCGGATATCCTTTCGAGGAGACCGATCCTGCTCTTTTTGAGGC
>JBEQLH010000235.1:0-5140 GCA_040326075.1 Anaerolineales bacterium | reverse complement strand
GATTTTCTGCTCAAATCCCTGCAGCAATTTCAGCCAAACCAGATCGCGATTCTACATAACAAAGCCAGCCGGTGGTTCGAAGCAGAGGGGCTTTTGGACGAAGCCATAGAGCATGCCCTATCTGCAGGAGATAACCATCGGGCGATGGATATGATCGAAGCGACTGCTCAATCCAGGCTTATGCGCAGCGAGGCAGGTTCGATCATCCGTTGGATAGGTAAATTACCGCAGGAAGAAGTTGAAACGAGACCTTCATTGTGCCTGACTCAAGCATGGGCATTGATGCTTAAGGGAGGTCCAATAGATAATGTTGAATCAAATCTAAACTTTGTAGAAAACCAAGAGGTCGATGATCAACTACTCGGATCAGCAGCAGCCTTACGCGCCTTCCTGGCTTCAACTAAAGGAGATGCTGAGATCAGTCTCGAGCTCTCGGTGAGAGCTTTGCAATTATTACCTGATGATAACCTGTTCATGCGCAGCCTGGTCGCGGATAACCTGGGGATGGTCTACCTGATCCGTGGGGATTTCGACTCCTCGATTGAGGCTTTCACACAAGCTGCAAAGATTAGCCGCCAGGCTGGGAATGTCATGATCGCGGTTGGGGCGTTGTGCAACATGGCTGGTCTATGGATGCTCCAGGGCCAGCTCAAGCGGGCATGGTCTGCAAACTTGGAAGCTCTAAACCTTGCGACTGATAAGCGCGGACGCCGCTTGCCTGTTGCCGGGAAGGCTCTGTTAGGTTTGGGTGAAATTGCCCGGGAATGGAACCAGTTCGAATCTGCCGAAGGATATTTGAAGGAGGGGATAGAGCTGTTTAGATTGTTTGGTGAGCTCGGATCTGTACTCTCTTATGTAACCCTGGCACGCATAAAGGAAATTCAAGGGGACTTGGAAGGGGCACAAGATATCGTTGATTTAGCGCGCCAGCTGGCGGTTCAATTTGACGCCTCCACCATGGATGATGAATTGGTTGAGGCTTACCAGGCGCAATTGTGGATCGTACAGGGAAAATTTGAGCAGGTATTGCGTTGGGTTGAGGATAAACAGCTGGAAAAGATTGTCGCTCAAAAAATAGGTGAATCACGGTTCGATCCTATGTGGGAGATCCACAGCCAAACCCTGGCCCGAGTTTATATCAGCCAGGGACGGTATGAGGATGCACTGCGCGTGATCGAACCCATGCTCGAAATGGCAAAAGCAAGCCAAAGGATGAGGTCCGTTTTAAGGATGCTTGCAATGCAGGCTGTGATATTTAAATGTATGGGGGATACCCAAAATGCCTTGCAGATCCTGGAGCAGGCATTAAATCTTGCCAAAGAAGAAGGCTTTGTGCGTACTTTCCTGGATGAAGGAGAACCGATGATTCAATTGCTATATGAAGCGGCAGCCAATGGTATTGTCCCGGAATATACTGGACAACTACTGGCTGCTTATACCTCTCCAGAAACTTCCAGCGAGTCCCTCAAAAGTGAGAAAAAAGATCAAATTGAGATGGTAGAACCATTGAGCGAGCGCGAAGTTGAGGTGCTCGAGCTGATCGCAGAGGGATATTCAAACCAGGAGATCGCCACTCGTTTGCACATATCTCTCAGCACGGTCAAGGGCCATACCAGCAATATCTATGGGAAACTGTCCGTAAACAAACGCACGCAGGCGGTAGCCAGAGCAAAGGAATTGGGCATCCTTCAAGGAATCTGAGTACGTCCTGCTGTTCTGGCACGGCACTAACATAGTCTGAAACCCGTGGCCTGGTTCAAATAACACTGATTTGTTCGGGGGAGATAGTACTTAAACAGTACTTTTGGCTGTTCACAACCGTACCCATTTCAATGTAATTTAATATTAGTTATCTTTGCCATCAATGGTGATCGAATCACCACGGAAATTTATGGCAGCACAGGATGGATGTGTATGGTTATTGATAAAGACTTGGCATCTATTGAACCATCCCGGTACCAGATTATTGTAAGCGGAGAACTTAACCAGAGCTGGTCCGAATGGTTTGATGGGATAGAAATTCATCCGGAACTAACGAAAACAGGTGAAGCGATCACAGTCTTGTCAGGAGGTTTCTATGACCAATCAGCACTTCGGGGGATGTTGAATAAGATATGGGATCTAAGGTTAACTCTGATCGCGGTGGAGAAACTCGATCGATAATTTACCAGTGATCTGAGTGATAAGTAAGGAGGTATGTGATGAACGACAAAAATGTGATTGAGATTCGAGACTTACAAAAATACTATGGAAAAGTACATGCCTTACGAGGGGTGAACCTGGAGGTGAAGGGCGGTGAGCTGATCGGATTTCTCGGTCCGAATGGCTCCGGAAAAACAACCACTATCCGCTGCATGCTGGACATGATCCGACCGCAGGAGGGCACAATTCGAATTTTCGGCTTTGATCCCCAGGTAAACCCAATGCAGGTTCACTCCCGGGTTGGTTACCTGCCGGGGGAGCTGAACATGGAAGCCAACATGAAGGTTGCGCGCGCACTGCGCTACTTTACCGAACTGCGCGGGAACAGTGTGGATTGGGGTTATGTAAAACAGTTGGCGGAAAGGATAGAGTTGGACTTGAGCAAGCAAATTAAAAACCTATCTAAGGGCAACAAGCAGAAAGTTGGTCTGGTGCAGGCTCTGATGCACCGGCCTCAATTGCTGCTGTTGGATGAGCCCACCAGCGGGCTCGATCCGCTCATGCAGCAAGAGGTCTACCACTTGTTGAAGGAAGCCAAGGCGGAAGGGACGACTATATTCTTCTCCTCGCATATCATCAATGAGGTTGAGAGCCTGGCGGACCGGGTGGCGATCATCCGCCAGGGCGTGATCGTCGAAGAAGCGAAACCTGGTACATTGGTGGGCATTGAAGTCCGACGGGCTCATATTCGCTTCAAGGATATTGTAGATGTGAGTGGGTTGGCGCAAGTGGAAGGAGTTACTCTGCTTTCCCAAGATGGCGGATCAACGGTCACTCTGCGCGTGGAGGGCGAGTTGGATAACCTGATTAAGGCACTGGGAAATTACCCGGTCAGCGATATGAATCTAGAACGCCAATCACTTGAAGAGGCGTTTCTGGCCTACTATGAATCCCCTGAGAAGGAGGAAATATAACATGTTTACGGAAATCAAACACACACTGCGCCGAATGCGAGGTGCGATAATTGGTTGGGGGATCGGGTTGTTCGCCTATGGATTGCTGATGGTGTCTTTCTACAGCTCTCTGGAGATGATGGAGGGTTTCATTGAGAACCTGGAGAATTATCCCCCAGAGATGTTGGCCTTCTTCCCCAACATTATGGAGATCATGACTCCCCAAGGTTATATGGACACCTACTACTTCAGTTATATGACCATCATTCTAGGCATCTTCGCCATCAGTGCATGTGCCAACCTGTTAGTCTCAGATGAAGAAAAGGGCATCCTGGATTTGCTGATGGCATATCCGGTCAGCAGGTCTGGCTTTTTCTGGGGACGTTTCGCAGGCTTTGTAATTGCCACAGCCAGCATCCTGCTCATAAGCTGGTTGGGCTGGTTGATACCAGCCGGGAGTTCTGGTTTAGAGCTCAGTGCGCTCGAAATGCTGCGACCATTCCTACCCTTGTTTGTGGTGTTGGTACTGTTTGGTGCAATGGCCTTGCTGTTCAGCATGCTGCTGCCCGCGGCGCGCCTGGCTACCGGGTTGGCAAGCGGTTTGTTGATAGTGAACTTCCTGCTGATTGGATTAGCCAATATCAACCCGGACCTGATGCCGTTCTTCGAGTTCACCCCGTTATATTTCTATCAAGGTGGAGCGGCGATAGGGGGATTGGACTGGGGCAATCTGCTTGGGTTGGCGGGAATTTCGACCCTAATGGTGATGCTTGCCTGGTGGCGGTTCCAACGCCGAGAAATCCGCGTGGGCGGTGAGGGTGGCTGGAAGCTGCCCAGGTTGGCAATTCTTGGCAAGCGCAGCTGATAAAAGCTGGCTGAAATGAGAAGGGAGTCGAGAGATCGGCTCCCTTTATTGCGATCGACCAATCAGTGCCCAAGTTAGCTGCATATATTGTTAATTATAGGCTATTACTTCGGGAGAGATTTTGGGAGGTACGTCTCAATGGGGCTTGCAAGGGTACAAACCCCTCCTGGTAAATTCGCTGGTAGGTCTTATGCTGTGAGAAATTGGGCTTGTAGCTGTATCCTGGATTTTTCTGAACAGTGGAAATCGCCTCTCGTGGATCAGCGAACAAACCGATCCCAATCCCGGCAACCAGTGCTGCCCCAAGCAGTGTCGCCTCATGGATGGCTGGTGCTTCAATCGTGCACCCTGAAATATCCGCTTTTATCTGCATCCAGTACGGATTGCGTGTTCCGCCCCCAGAAGCAGTAATCGAGTCAATAGTTGTTCCCAGGATATTCTCTGCCGCCTGGCGGATGAATTCCGCCTCGTATGCGGTGCCTTCCAGGACTGCTTTAACCAGGTCGGAGCGAGAGTGGTCTTTGCTCAGCCCGACGAATGCCCCGCGAGCGAGTGTATCTGTATGCGGCGAACCACTTCCGGATAGGTATGGGAAATATAAAATGCCGGTCGGCTCTGGTTTCGCACCTTCCAAGATATCGTCAATATCCTGGTAGGTGATTGGCGGTTGGCCGAGTAATCTTCGCAGCCACTCGAGCGATCCCCCGGAGGCGGACATGCCTCCCATCCAGTAATATCCCCCACCGGCAACGTGGCAGCCGAAGACCAGGCCCGACTGATATTCAATTTCCCCTAATGCTCCTTTATCGAGGCTGCCGAGCAGCGCCTCGGCTGTGCCCATTGAATCAAACACCTTGCCAGTATCAATTCCTACCCCAGCGAAAGCGGCGCAGACATGGTCATGACCGCATATAGCAACAGGTGTCCCTTGGACCAGATTGGTGAGAGAGGCGGCTTCTGAAATTATTTCACCAACTGGTTGGCCGCTGGGTACCGCGGGCGGGAATAAATCGGCCTGGATTCCCAATGCCTGCAACCATTCTTCATCCCAGATCTTCTGATCGATGCGGAAAGCATAGGTGCGCCCAGCCAGGGAGTAATCAGTCGCCATATTGCCGGTCAATTTGTAAGCGACGTAATCAGCGGTCGATAACCAGGTCGCATTTATTAGCAGACCAGG
>JBEQLH010000234.1:0-5161 GCA_040326075.1 Anaerolineales bacterium | reverse complement strand
CCTGGCAGGTTGAAAATAACCTGTCAGGTATTTTTTATGACGAAAGTTTCGAAAGGATCCACCGAATTGAAGAAAGTTATCCTCGTTCTTTCCGATGCACTTCGCTACGATACAGCAGTTGCTGGGATGGGTTTCTTGGGACACCTGGTGGAGACTAAACAAGCCAGTCTCTACAAAGTGATCGGAGAATTACCCTGCATGTCCCGTCCAATTTACGAGACAATTCATACTGGATTACCGGTTTCCAAACATGGCATCGTAGCCAATTACATCGAACGATGTTCCGATAAACCGAACATATTTCGCGCTTGTGTGGAAGCAGGAAAATCCACCGCGGCTGCTGCATATTACTGGTTTTCAGAGCTTTATAACCGTACACCTTATGATCGCCTTGAGGACCGGGAGGTGGATGACGAATCGCTTCTCATCCAGCATGGACGTTTTTATACCGAAGACGATTTCCCGGATATCGAATTATTCCAATCCGCTGGCACATTAGTTCGCCGTTTTCAACCTGATTACCTGCTCGTCCACCCGATGGGCATGGACCTCAAAGGTGAAAAGTTCGGAGCTGATTCCTCTGAATACCGCAATCAGGCTATCTACCAGGATATGTACATGTCGGCATTAATCGGTGAATGGAGCGTTCTCGGTTACAATATCCTGGTCACTGGCGACCATGGCATGAACCCCGATGGTCTTAATGGTGGGACGACTCCTGATGTGCGTGAGGTTCCGCTCTTCTTGATCCGGCCTGGGACTTCTGGTTCAGGGGACACGAACGAAACTATCTCTCAACTGCAGATTGCTCCCACCGTGTGTGACTTGCTGGGCCTGCCCACACCGGATTCAATGACACACCCCTCGATCATCTAAATGGTTGAACCTCTCCTGATCATATTCATCGCCATCGCTTTGTTGTTTGATTTCCTCAACGGATTTCATGACAGTGCCAATGTTGTTGCGACAACCATCGCTTCCAGCGCCATGTCACCTCGGGTGGCTTTATCCATATCCGCGCTGACGAACTTCATTGGACCCTTCCTGTTTGGTGTCGCTGTTGCCACAACCATCGGTACTGAGGTCGTCTCGGAAGAGGCAGTAACCGTACCAACCGCGATGGCAGCATTGCTTTCAGCCATCATATGGAATTTAATCACCTGGTGGTTTGGTATCCCTTCCAGCTCTTCTCATGCCCTGATCGGGGGTTTCGTCGGTGCGGCATTGATCGGATTTGGCATCTCTGCTATCCAGATCGATGGTCTCACCAAGGTTCTGTTGGCTTTGTTCCTTTCCCCAATCCTTGGGTTCATATTTGGTTATATCATCCTGGCTTTCATTTTGTGGATTGGTCGTAGATTCTCCCCACGTGTCAATGAAGTTTTCCGCAAAGGACAATGGCTCACGACCATCACTCTGGGTCTGAGCCATGGTACCAACGATGCTCAAAAGACGATGGGAATCATGACCTTTGGTCTGGTCGCCTTTGGAGTGTTGTCTGAATTTGAGGTACCGACCTGGGTCATCGCCGCCAGCGCAGGTGCGATCGCTCTTGGCACTGCCTTTGGCGGGTGGCGCTTGATCAAAACTATGGGGGCAGGATTTTACCGCATTCGTGCTGTTCACGCTTTTTCTTCCCAGGTTGCCGGAACTGCCGTCATCCTCGGAGCAGCTATTATGGGAGGACCGGTGAGCACAACCCAGGTGATCAGCTCCTCAATCGTGGGTGCCGGATCTGCAGAGCGTGTAAATATGGTTCGCTGGGGTCTGGCCGGTCAAATCGCAATGGCCTGGATAGTTACCATTCCTGCCACAGTGTTGTTGGGTGGTTTGTTTTATTTACTACTGGTAAATATCCTCTAAATCACATTCCCCAAATTTCGATTAACAATATTCCGGCAGTAATTAGCAGCGCTCCTAGGCTCGATCTTGCGGGCTTTGTTAATGGTGAATTCTATCGTTTGCATGGACTGGAGAGCATATCCTGGGTGACGATTGGGTGCCTTTGCATAGCGCAGCTCAGTCGAAGGGCATCTTGATCGGAAAGGCTTACAATCGAGGGGCTTCCTGGGCGGACCGGAGTACAGTTGTGGGATATCCTGAGCGGAACGAAGTGCAGTCGAAGGGCATCCCGAGCGGAACAAAGTGCAGTCGAAGGATAGGCATTGAAGCATTTCTCATCCTTATCAAACTTCAGACCAGCGGATTCGACGAGTAATTTCAACTGATATAATCGAGTATCGTGATATATTAAAGGATGACATCCAACCAGATATCTTATCCACATATTTGGTTGTGAAAATATCTGAAAAGGGGAGCATATCCGGAAAAAACTCATTACATGATTCTACAATGTGACAAAGTGGAGATATTCCGTTAATCTTTCTGCTTATCAAACCACAACACCAATAAAATTTTCAGTCATAGAAATTAGGAGATAGATCCATGAATGAAAAAAATCCTCAGCCGGATATTTTTTATCAGATCAGGCTCCAGACTCGCGCAACTGCCGCTATGCTCGCTGGGATGAAACTTGATCTTTTTACCCCATTAAAAGATGGTCCGCTGAATCCTGAGCAGCTGGCCACAAAGCTTGGCGTTAATGCTGGTAAGCTGGCTCCACTCTTGTACGCGCTCGTGGTCGCTGGCTTGCTGACTGAGCAGGATGGAGCATTTTCGAATACGCCTGAAACGGATGAGTTTCTCGTCAAGGGCAAGGTTAGCTACCTGGGCGATGCACATAAGATCTGGTACAGCAATTTACTTGCCTCCTTAAAAACCGCAGAGACGATCCGAACTGGCGTTCCTCAGCACAAATACGATTGGACAAACATGGATGGGGACGAATTAAGGGAGCTATATGAAGGCATGGCCTCACACGATGCTGCTTTTGCCAACTGGTTATCGGGTGAATTTGATTTTTCACAATGTCGGATGCTTCTGGATGCGGGTGGTGGCTCAGGGACATTGGCCATCGCGATGACGCAAATTCACCCACACCTCACTGCAACAGTCGTTGATCTACCCGAAGTGACTCCCATCACTGGTCAGTTTGTTAAGGATGCTGATGCTTCAGAGAGGGTCAAAGTGATGTCGGCGGACCTTACCTGTGACCCAATCTCAGGTATGTATGATGCAGCAATACTCAGCTCGGTAATTCAGACCCTCTCTGCCGATGGGGCGCGGAAGGTCATTAATAATGTCGGTAAGGTGATCAATCCCGGAGGATGGCTGTATATCTTCGGCGGAGGCATGCTTGAGAACTCGCGCTTATCACCAAAATCTTCCGTGGAATGGAATCTGGTATACATCAATACCTACGATAATGGACAATCATACACTAAAGACGAACATAGAGATTGGCTGAGAGAGGCTGGCTTCGAAGACATCGACTTCAGGTTAGAAGAGTTTACAATCACGGCGCGAAAACTGGCAGAGTAAGAATAATACAAGAATCATCTAAAACTGAATAATAATTCGCCGGAGCAATTAAGGTATTTAGAAGAAATTGTTAACCAAACTGGAGGATGGTGAAACAGGAAATAATTGTGGGAGCACAGTCCCCGGCCGCTCAGCTCAAGGTCGTTTTCACATCCCTGGACGAAATGTATGAATCATTTTGAGGTTGTAGCACATCGTGGATATCACATTGATTTCCCCGAAAATACAATTGCCTCCTTTGAGAGCGCAATCACGCTTGGTGCAGATGCAATAGAAATAGATGTGAGATTAACTGCCGACAGGGTCCCAATCCTATTCCATTATTATTATCTGGATGAAATCACAACACTTCAAGGTCCAGTTTTTGAGTACACTCTCGAGCAATTGCACAATGCTGAATTTTTGAGCATGTCTAATAGTAATTGGTCAGAAGTTAGAATACCAACCCTCCAGGAGGTATTGGAAGGAATTGGGGGTCGAACAGGATTGGAAATCGAAATTAAAGGACCTGAACCTGAAGCTCCGGAAATTATTGGTAATATTCTCTGTAATTTTAAACACTTATGGGATGGAATTGAAGTAACTTCTTATGAGCCCATCTTTCTGCTGAATATTCAAGAGTTTTGTCCTGGTTTGTCGACGGATTTGCTCATTCCACGGAATGAAAATTGGATGAGAAATGATGTAGTTTTATATAATGCAATCAACAAAGCTAGACTGGCAAAAGCGAGGGCAGTGCACTTACATCCTATTCAGCTAAATGTGGATGACGTATCTTCAATCCACAACGAAGGTATTGAGGTTCATGCCTGGGATGTAAATGATGTTCAATCACTTCAAAAGATAGTTGAGTTGGGTATACCCAGGATATCCACAGACTTTCCAAATGAAGCACTAAAATTTCGAGATGGTTTTTATTCCGAAATCAAGGAGATGGGATAAAAAGTTGCTGCAGCCCACCCCGGAAGGATGGGTGATATGGATACGGAATTGGAATTTTGAAAAGAAAGCTCTGGAATGGAAGCTGAGTGGCTGAGCTCAAGACTATTGTGTGGCAGGCAGCCAGTTTATTCGTTTAGCACGTTAGCCTAAATTCGCCCACCGACCGCCAGGAGGGCTAACGCAAGCGGGAAGGAGGGACAAATCGAGTAAATTTAAGACCAACCAGTCAAATCGATACCAGCAGAGAACCATGACCGGTTGACAATTTCAGCTCTCTACAGACAGGAAGGAGGAATAGCCATGTCTAGTAGGATTATGCAGCTAAATTTCAAGTTCAGTGTTACAGGATCCGAGTATGAACAGGCGGTATCTCCACTTGCCGACCAAATCGCGGCCGTTACCGGACTTCGCTGGAAGATCTGGATGATAAACGAAGCGGAAGGGGAAGCGGGGGGCATCTATATGTTCGAAAATGAAGCATCAGTAAATGCCTTCCTCGAAGGACCCCTCGCGGCTCAGGTGACAGGTCACCCCGCCCTAAGTGATTTTAGCGTAAAGCAGTTCGATGTGATGGAAAACCAAACTGCAATCACACGCGGTCCTGTTGAAGAGGTTGCCTCAGCCTAACTTGTGGCCGAAAGCCTGGTGGCTTGACTGAAGATCCAACTATCTTTCCTGGTGGCCTCGCCTGGCACCTCAGCAGGGCGAGGGAGCGCAGAGTTGGGCGAACTCTGTGCTCACCTCGGTTGTTTTGACTATCGGGTGAGGGAGACCCCAA
>JBEQLH010000233.1:0-5190 GCA_040326075.1 Anaerolineales bacterium | reverse complement strand
CGGGTGCGGGTGAGTAATATGTATCCCGCTAAAAATGTGATCCCAGCCACGATTATCGGCATAGGGACCGGTCCCAGGTAGCCAGTTCCAATGTAGCGAAAAGCGTCTGGCAGCCCGGTGATCGGTCGTCCCTGGGTATAAGTAAGCGCCAGACCGCGCGCTACTGTCATCATACCCAGTGTAGCGACAAATGCCGGGACCTTAACCCTGGAAATCAGAAGTCCATTGGCCATCCCTAGAACCCCGCCTAAGAGCAAGCCGAGCACAACAGTTGGTAAGATAGGCACACCCCGCTGGAGTAAATCAGCAGTTACGACTGTTGCCAGTGCCAATACAGCCCCAACAGAGAGATCGATTCCTGCTGTCAATATGACATACGTCATCCCGATCGCGATGATCAGGTTGATAGTGGATTGGCGTAGAACATTAGTCAAGTTTCCAACTGTCAAGAATCGGTCCGAAAGCAGACTCAGGACCAAACACAGGATCAAGAACGAGACCACCAATCCATAACGTTGGAGGAATCCACGCACCCGGGAACTGCTCACTTTTTATTTCTCCAGGATGGAATGGTTAAGATCATTAGAAGACTACCCCTGACACCAGGATGACATTTGCATAGGGGGTGAACTCACCAGTGCGTACAACCGCCTTTGCTGAGTGGGTTAACTGCTTAAGTTCCTCGTGCGGGATTGTTTCGATTGGCACCCCTGTAAGCAAACTCTTAACCTCCTCGAATAGCGGTTTACTATCCGTCAGCATTTCCTCAGCCACGATGGCACGCTCCACCTCGATCTCTTCCAATATCACCCGGACAGTCTCGAGAAACCCAGGCGTACCTTGAGTCAAAGCCAGATCGATCCGCCGGGTTCCGCTCGAAATTGGTAAACCTGCATCAGCTACCACAAGTGAATCTTGGTGGCCCAACCCTGCAATTACTTCCGATAGCGGTTGGTTTAGTGTACCGATCTTTTTCATTTGGTTCTCCCCAGGATCGAAACAGGTTTCTCCCCTTCTAACAATTTCAATACTTCTTTTCTCGTTGGCAGGGAAGATTGAGCGCCGAAACGCAGCGCAGCCATCGCACCAGCTGCATTTCCCCAGCGGATCGCGTCTGGGAGCGTTTTTCCATCTCCATAATTTACTGCCAGGCCAGCCACAAAGGCATCACCAGCAGCAGTTGTGTCCACTGGTTGAATAGAAAATGCCTCAAAAATTTTTGATTTGTAGTCTGGGCTGGCAAGGAATGCCCCTCGCCCTCCCAGTGTGATCACAACATACCCGATACCTGAACTCAATAACATATTAGCAGCCTGCTCTAATTCAACCTGACTGCCAATTGGCAGACCAGTTAATAAGGCAGTTTCACTTTCATTTGGTACCAGCACATCCACCAATTCGAGCAGCTCTGGTGGTAGTTCCCGCGCTGGAGCCGGATTGAGAACCACCGTTACCTGATGTGCCTGGGCTATCTGGGCAGCCCTTGTGACGACTGGTAAAGGCACCTCCAGCTGCAGGACCAACACATCCGAAGCAGCAATGACCTGCTCGGCTCTTTCTACATCGGTCTCCGAGAGCTGCATATTGGCTCCAGAGGCGACCACAATGATGTTCTCACCATTATCATCCACCACGATCAGGGCTGCACCACTGGCTGCGGTTTCATCGCGCTGGATAAAAGAGGTGTCAACCTCAGCGGCAGTCAGGTTATCGAGGAGCACATCCGCAAAGGCATCATCCCCCACCCGGCCAACCATGCTCACTTCCCCACCCAGACGGGCAGCTGCGACAGCCTGGTTGGCTCCTTTACCACCAGGAATAGTCTGGAAATCACTTCCGATGATCGTTTCACCCGGTTGAGGAATATGTGGGGACCGCATCACGAGATCCATGTTCAGGCTTCCGACAACGGAAATGCGAGCCTTCATGTGATCATCTCTCTAACAGGTTGAAGAACCTGATCGGTGGACTCGCGGGTGATCAGCTGTGGTTCTAATACCTCAAGACGAGGCGCTGAATCACGCTGATTCATTCGCTCAAGAAGAAGTTTAGCAGCTGCAGAACCCATGGTGTGCTTTGGCTGCCGGATGGTAGTCAATGGGGGATGAGCATAAGCAGCCAGGCGGATATCATCAAAACCGACAACAGAAAGCTGTTCAGGTATACGGAGACCTTTCTCGTGGGCAAAGCGATAAACACCGATAGCCATTAAGTCGTTACAGGCAAATATGGCTGTCGGAGCGGTTCGCTTTTCAAACAATCTCTGAGCTGCATGATAACCGCTCTGAAATTGGAAATCCCCTTCGATGATCAATTCAGGCTGATTGGGGATGCCCTCTTCGTCTAATGCATGCCTGTAACCTGCAATGCGATCGCTGCTCAGCTTAATGCCTTCCGGTCCGGCTATGCAGGCGATGACGAGATGACCATGATCGATCAGGTGGCGAGTAGCCAACCGTCCGCCTCCCTGGTTATCTGTGAGTACGTAATCCGCTTCAATCTCAGGCACTCGGCGATCGACCAGGACCAGAGGTATACCTCGCCCTTGTAATTGGTGAATGTTTTCTCCGGAGAGTCCGGCGGCAACAAAAATGATCCCATCGACTTGTTTTTCCAGCAGGACGTTAGTGTAAAGACGCTCTTTATCAAGGTCATTGTCAGAATTACAAAGGATGACACTGTAGCCCTGGGAAAAACTGGTATCTTCGATGCCACGGACAACTTCTGCGAAATATGGATTAGCGCTGTCCGGTAGAATGATTCCAATAGTGTGGGTTTTCCCCCTGCGCAGGCTGCGCGCCACCACGTTCGGCTGGTAACCCATGACCCGCATAGCTTCCTCAACCCGGCTGCGAGTATCTGGGTTTACCGAACGGGTATTGTTAACGACGTGAGACACTGTTGTGACAGAGACACCGGCATGTTCTGCCACATCCCGCATGGTGACGATGGTCCACCTCAAGACGATTCGTGTTGTGCAAACGATTGCGCAAACGATTGCGAGCAGAACAAGAATACCAAATTTCCAACCAAATGTCAAGTAATTGTGAATTTATTCACTTTCTTGGATCATCTAGTTTTGAATAATGATAATATTGGTTAGACGTGTGATCCACAATTGGATGTAAGATTTACATTTGAAAAGGCGTCAATATTAGAAGACCAACAAGCTTTACCTGTCACAGTAAGCTGTGCAGGAACTCGAGAATATATACGGTACGAATATAGGAGAGACAATGAGTGAATTGAACAATTTCCGATCATCGAAAGATGATTTTTTCGCCAAAGACCACCACAGTCCCCTCACCCATGATCAAAAGCATGGATTTGATGGTCTGGAGTATTACTCCGAGAATCCCAAGTTGCGCCTGGAACTGGATGTAGAAGAGTTCCCAACTAAGGAAGTGATCGAGATGCAAACATCGACCGGTGATGTGCAGAAGCACACCCGCTACGGGAAAATCCATTTCGAAATCGCAGGTGAAGAAGCTGAGCTAACCTTGTATAAAGATCCACACGGTTACTTCCTGCCGTTTACCGACTCGCTATCAGGTAAAGAAACATACGGAGCGGGGCGATATTTAGAACCGCAAGGCTTGATCGGCGGTAAAGTGTTGGTGGATTTTAACTACGCATACAACCCTTATTGTGCTTACAATGACCTGTATTCCTGCCCTTTAACTCCCTGGGAGAACCGTCTAGAGGTACCTATCAAAGCTGGAGAGAAGCTGCCAACGGGTGAGTGGGCAAAGCTCGAGGCGTATCATTTAGAATAATCCTGCTGCTTGGTTTGCAGTTTTAGGTAGAATTTATCTGCTAGTTGAAATTGTCGAAGATGACATTTACATAGAATTCTGAAGGGGCTGACCCAATATTTGGGGACAGCCCCTAAATAAATCGGTATTTCAATCCACCCCAAAAAATTCCCGCAGGACCTTCACGGCCATGCGGTTTTCCTCTTGACTGCCGATCGTCACCCGGAACCACCCGTCGCTACCATATTGATCCGCCACTCCCCGTAAAATAATTCCTCGTTCAAGAGCCAAATCCAGCACATCCTTTCCTTTTTTGCCAGCTGGACCAGCATCAAACAGGATGTAATTGGCATTTGTATGGAAGATCACCAATCCGGGTATATCACTCAGCGACTCCTCGATATAAGCCACCTCACGGTTGTTGAACTCGACTCGTTCTTGCAGCCCTTCAGTATCATCCAAAGCAGCATTAGCCGCCCACATGATGATCGTGCCCACATTCCACGGCAGCAACGCGGCTGAAATCTGTCCAATCACATCCTTATCACCCAAAGCATAGCCAAAACGCATCCCAGCCAGGCCATAGGCCTTCGAAAAAGTTCGTGTAATAATCACATTCCTGTACTTCTTGGTCAGCTCAACCTGCGATTTTTCCAGCCCAGCGTATTCAATATAAGCTTCGTCAATGATGAAAGGCAGTCCCGTCTCAGCTATAGTCACAAAATGCTCCGGGTCCATGAAGTTTCCCGTCGGATTGTTCGGATTGGCGACCACGATGATTTTGGTCTTCTCTGTAATCGCCTCCAGGATTGAACCCGGATCGAATAGCATTTGCTTATCCTGGTAGATCATTGGCACTGAGACCAGCGATCCCCCCAGAATGTTACAGCGAAGTTTGTAGATCCCAAAACAGGGTGTGTGCTGAATTACTTCTTCGCCTGTGGTCAGGAAGCTGCGGAAAATATTATCAAAGACTTCGCTGGAGCCATTGCCCAGCATCACATTTTCTGGACCCTCTAACCCATTGATTTCGGCAATCTTCGATCGCACCACCAATCCCTGATCTGGGTATCGGTGGCTCATTTCACCAAATTGCATGATCGCTTCCATCACCTTCGCCGATGGTGGATTTGGGTTTTCATTGGACATCATCCGGTGCAATTCCGGATTCTGCCAGGCCAGCTCGATATGTGGCGAGACATACATCGAGATACCCTTCACCCAGGGTGCAAAGTATTCTTCTACCTGTTTCGTCATGGTTCGTGGTCCTTTTGATTTTTTATCAAGTAATTAGACGATGCCTGTATTCGATTGTAGAGACGTAACATGTTACGTCTCTACGCCCCACATTACTGAATTGACACCATCATTACAGATATTAAGTAACATATATTCACCAAACCTTCTCAGATCGAAATGTGGAATTCCAAAACCA
>JBEQLH010000232.1:3234-5206 GCA_040326075.1 Anaerolineales bacterium | reverse complement strand
GCGGTGATGGCACCCCATGCCGGGCATGTGTATTCTGGCCCGGTGGCTGGATATGCTTTTGGCGCCGTGCGCGGCATGCAGGCGGATCTCGTGGCGGTTGTCTCCCCCATGCACCAGCCTTACTCACAACCTTTGCTGACTTCAGCTCATCAAGCTTACCAAACCCCGCTTGGTTCCATAGTAATTGATCAGGCAGCTGTTGCTGAGCTGAATAAGGAACTGGAGCAAGAGTTAGGTTTTGGGTTAACAGCGGTACGCAATGATATGGAGCACTCGCTGGAGATTGAATTACCCTTCCTGCAGCGTGCAGTGGCGAAAGAATTTTGCTTGCTGCCTGTGATGGTGCGCGATCAATCTGCCCGGGTGGGACAGGCGCTGGGAAGAGCATTGGCAAAGGTCTTGGCAGGTCGAGATGCGCTGCTCGTCGCCAGCACTGACCTTTCTCATTTCTATGACCAGGATCAGGCCAGGATATTGGACAGCGCAATGCTGAGCCAGGTAGAGGCATTTGATCCCCTGGGTGTTCTAGAAGTTGAAGAGCAGGGTAAAGGCTTTGCTTGCGGCCGCAACGCTTTAGCGGCGGTGCTGTGGGCAGCTAAAGGTTTAGGAGCAAATATGGTCCAGGTACTCAAGCATGCCACCTCCGGGGATATCACCGGGGATTATTCAGAGGTTGTCGGTTATGCTTCGGCGGTCATCACTCGCGTAGACGTGGGAAAAAATTAAATCCAGATATGGAAAGTTCACTTACTCTTGATCTGCTCGGACTGGTAGCGGTTGTTTTTTTAGTCTTGCTGAATGGCTTCTTTGTGGCAGCTGAATTTTCCCTGGTAACCGTACGCCAGACCCGCATTACCGAACTCGTTGAACAGGGAAACGCCACTGCTGAGACAGTCCAGAAAGCGCTTGAAAATCCTGATCGGGTGATCGCTGCCACCCAGCTCGGCATTACCCTGGCAAGCCTTGGCCTGGGTTGGATAGGGGAACCAGCTCTTTCGCACTTTATTGAACCGATTATCGAATTATTCCCAGTTGAATTACGTCCAGGACTTTCACACAGTTTATCGGCTGGCTTGGCTTTTGCCATAATCACTTTCCTGCACGTGGTTGTGGGTGAATTAGCCCCAAAATCGATCGCCCTTCAAAATCCAGAAGGTACATCTATGGTTGTTGCTCGGCCAACCTTATGGAGTGAAAGAATCTTTAAACCATTTATCTGGGCTCTAAATGGGACAGGTAATGCCCTCTTGCGTCTGGTTGGTGTGAAACCAGCTTCAGGACATGAATTAGTCCACTCAGTAGAAGAGCTAAAAATGGTTATCACCGCCAGTACGGAAGGCGGTGTTGTTGCCCAACAGGAAAGCGAATTGCTGCACGCCATCTTTGAATTTGGGGATCTACTCGTGCGCCAGGTGATGATCCCCCGCACTGAGATCACCGCAGTTGAAGCGGATTTACCATTAGAGCAGATCATCCCGCTGATCACGGAATCCACTTACACCAAGTTTCCCGTCTACGATGATGACCTGGATAACATCCTGGGCATTGTACATATTAAGGATCTTCTGCTCAGGATGCAGGAATCTGGATGGCAGAATTCAACGGCGCGCTCCCTGGTTCGCGAGCCGCTCTATGTGCCAGAGACATTGCCAGTCAGTGCATTATTACGGCAGCTGCGGGATGACCGGCAGCATATTGCCATTGTGTTGGATGAATTTGGTGGCACCGGCGGATTGGTGACCCTGGAAGACCTGGTGGAGGAGATCTTGGGTGAGGTCAGTGATCCGTTCGATAGATTTACACCAGAGATTGAAAAACTCCCCGATGGCAGTATCATGGTCGATGGGCTGACTCTGATAGAGGATGTGAACAACTATCTCGATCTGGAATTAAACGATCCGGCTTATGATACGATTGCAGGATTTGCCCTGGGTAAGTTGGGACGAATTCCGAAAGTAAATGATTGTGTCGA
>JBEQLH010000232.1:0-3134 GCA_040326075.1 Anaerolineales bacterium | reverse complement strand
TGGGACGCCAGATCGACCGGGCATTTCCCCGGGTCAAGTGGCGGCTTGCGATTCGCCCATTAATCCGGCGTGGTCGCATCACCACCCAACCCATCCTGCCGGAGCCGAACGTACAACCCAAATCTGTTCGTACAGTGCGATTGGCCTGCTCGCCGGAGGTCGCCGTTAGCAAGATGGAGGACTTGGGCCGCGCAGGTTCTAAGGCACTTGAGCGGCGCCAATCAGTTATGCGCTATTTGCTGGAAGAACCCGGACCAGTAGATGTGAGCTGGGTATATGCTGCCTCCGGTGGCAACTTGCAGGACTTGCGCTACCTCGCTGAACGAGGCCTGGTGGTGTTGGGAGAAAGCCAGGTCTGGCGCGATCCGCTTGAGGGGATGGAATTTATCTCCAAGGAACCACCCCAATTGACAGGGGACCAAGAAAGAATTTGGCAGGAGATTGTGACTGGCCTCCAGCAGATCCTGACCGGGCAAGCCCTGCCTCCTTACTTGCTGCATGGAGTGACCGGCTCAGGCAAGACCGAGATTTACCTGCGCGCGGTGGAGGAAATTATTCGCAGAGGTCAGCAAGCGATCATCCTGGTGCCTGAGATCGCGCTGACACCACAAACTGTGCGACGCTTCTTAACCCGGTTTCCCGGCCAGGTTGGCCTGGTCCACTCAAAGCTCTCTACGGGTGAGCGTTACGATACCTGGCGCCGGGCGCGCCGGGGAGACCTGGGGGTCATAGTCGGCCCGCGCTCAGCATTGTTCACTCCCCTACCCAACCTGGGCTTGATTGTGGTCGACGAATGCCACGATGACACATACTACCAGGGAGAGATACCACCTTATTATCATGCCCGGCGGGCAGCGGTTGCCTACGCCCAATTGACCGGCGCTATGTGCTTGTTGGGCTCGGCCACCCCGGATTTGGAAAGCTTTTTCAAGGCGGATCAAGGTGAATGGCACTACTTGCATCTGCCTGCGCGCATCCTGGCTCACCGCCAGGCGGTTGAAGAACAAATGGAGCGCTTCTCTTTACCAGCGAAAACCTCCCAATATGAAGCCCTGGAACACCAGGCGGAGACGATCGATCTACCGCCGGTTCAGGTAGTAGATATGCGGGAGGAGCTAAAAGCTGGCAACCGCTCCATTTTCAGCCGAGCACTGCGAGAATCTCTCCAGCAGGTTTTGGCGCGGGATCAGCAGGCGATCCTCTTTTTGAACCGGAGAGGGACGGCGACTTACATATTCTGCCGTGATTGTGGTCGCAGTTTACTTTGCCCACGCTGCGACAACCCCTTGACCTATCACCACCCACGACGCTCTCCCACCAGTCTCACCCCTACTTCGGGCATTGCTGATTTGACACAGGAGCAGCAAACCAGACCTGACCCGGCGTTGACCTGCCACCACTGCGGGTACCGGCGGAAAATGCCGCGCATTTGCCCCCACTGCAGCAGTACCCATATTCGCCACTATGGTACTGGCACTGAGCGTGTGGAAGCCGATCTGCAAACTCTCTTTCCTCAAGTACGCACCTTGCGCTGGGATTATGAAACAACACGCAAGAAAGGTGCTCACGAGATTATTATGAGTCATTTCCTCGCCCACCGCGCCGATGTTCTTATCGGAACCCAAATGTTAGCCAAGGGGTTGGATTTACCCCTGGTCACCCTGGTTGGGGTAATCCTGGCAGATGTTGGCCTGAACCTGCCTGATTTTCACGCCGCTGAGCGTACTTTCCAGGTGTTGACCCAGGTTGCAGGTCGCGCTGGGAGGAGCCCACTTGGTGGGGAGGTATACCTGCAAACCTACCAGCCGGACCATTATGTGATCCAGGCTGCTGCTGGCCATGATTTCCTGGCATTCTATCAGCGTGAATTAGTGTATCGCCGCCAGATTGGTTATCCTCCATTCAGTCAGCTGGTTCGATTGGAGATCAGGAATGCCAGTGATTCTCAGGCGGAGAAGTCTGCCCGGGATTTAGCAGGACAAATTCATCATTGGCTGCGAAGCGAGGGTAAGAAAGCCACCCAAATGATTGGGCCTGTACCTCCCTTCTTTGCGCGTTTGAAGGGCAAGTACCGCTGGCAGATCATCTTGCGTGGACCGGACCCGGTATCAATATTACGTGGTCGCAAGTTGAGGGATTGGAGAATCGAGGTAAACCCACCAAACTTGCTATAATATCCCTGCATTACAGCTGGTGGTCAAGAAAAAGAAATCGAGAAATTTCAGTTTCTCAATTGATAGATAAGAGATTTATTAGGAGTTCAGGATGGACCAAATGCGGCGTGAGTTATTGACCTGGAAAGATGTCGATTTATTAATCGATCACCTTGTACCCCAATTTGAGGGTGGTTTCGAAGCCATGATGATTATCACCCGGGGGGGGATAATCCCGGGTGGCTTATTGGCAGAGGCGCTGGATATCACTCATATCCTCACCGCGGCAGTGGATTTCCCATCCCAGGGTGAACAATCAGGCCTCTATGCCTGGCCTCGCTTCCTCCAGTTCCCTGAAGATGAGCTGCTGCGCGACCGGCGAACCTTGGTGGTGGATGATGTTTGGGGTTCGGGGCGCACAATCACTTCAGTTAAAAATCGGGTCGTGTCAGCTGGGGGATATCCTTTCACTTGCGTTCTGCATTTCAATCCCAATCGAAGCCTGTTCAGCGAAGCCCAACCGAATTATTATGCAGCTACCACCGATGCATATATCGTTTACCCGTGGGAGATCGACCGCGATCAGGATCAAGTCTTTTTAGATACCGCTCCCAGGCCCTCGTCTTAAGCTTCCACCACAATGTCAGCCCAGCAAACTAGGATCGCCCTCCTGGGGGATGTGCATGCCAACCTGCCGGCTCTGGAGGCGGTCTTATTACATGCCCAAAGCCAAGGTGTTGAACTAATCTGGAATATTGGGGATTTTGTTGGATATGGGGCTTTTCCCGATCAAGTTGTCAAGCGAATCCGAAAAATGGAAATCGTCAGCATCATCGGAAATTATGACCTGAAGGTGCTCAAATTCCCCAAGAAAGATAAGAAATGGCACAAGAACAAACACCCATTAAAGTGGTTGGCTTTCAAGTGGGCTTATGAGCAGCTCTCCAATAAGAACCGCAAGTATTTAGGCTCCCTCCCTGA
>JBEQLH010000231.1:1401-5219 GCA_040326075.1 Anaerolineales bacterium | reverse complement strand
AATTATGCTGCCCGCCTGCGCATGCCAAGCGATACAAGTAAAGATGAACGCCACCAGCACATCATGCAGGTCCTCGAAGACCTGGACCTGACCGAGCGCAAAGATACCGCGATTAGCCAGTTGAGTGGTGGACAGATCAAGCGCGTCTCGATCGGCGTAGAACTCTTGACGAAGCCAGGGTTGTTTTTCTTGGATGAGCCAACCTCCGGCCTGGATCCTGGAACTGAAACTGCCTTTATGCACCTTATGCGCCGATTGGCAGATCAAGGTCGGACCATTATCCTGATCACGCATGCAACGAAGAATGTGATGTTGGCGGATAAAGTCGTCTTCCTGGCACGAGGTGGCTATGTCGCCTGGTTTGGTCCGCCAGAAGAAGCGCTGGCATATTTCGATCAATACCGGTCTGAACGCGAACAACGTGCCCACGAGATGGAGTTCGACCAGATCTATGCCATCCTGGATGATCCAAGCAAAGGGACGGCGCAAGATTGGGCAGAACGATACATGCAGAACCCGGCCTATCAGAAACATATCGTTGAACCGCTGCAGTCAGCGCGCAACCTCATGTTGGAAAGTCCGAAGGAAAAGACGCAAAGAAAAGCTGCCAGATCAAGGAGCAGGCCGCGTGTTTCAGGTTTTCGCCAGTTCTTGATCCTCTCTGCACGCAATATCAAAATCCTTTCTCGCGATCGAACCAGTCTGATCCTGATGCTCTTAGTGCCAATCCTGGTTGCCTCGTTGGATTTTTTTCTGGCTCCGGCTATGGGAAAGAACATATATGATTACGAGCTCGGCGATTCTGCCAATGCCTCTACAACCATTTTCCTTTTAGCCATCAACTGCCTGTTGGTGGGAGGTTTCTCTCAGATGCGCGAGTTTGTTAAAGAAGCTGATGTTTACAAACGCGAGCGGCTTGTCAATCTAAAGATATTTCCCTATGTCGCCTCGAAAGCCTGGGTGGCATTGCTGTTTTCTTTTTATGGGGCTGTGGTATTTCTTACCATTCGCTTTCTGGCTTTTGATATTCCGGGAGGTCCGCTAATTATTGGGCTATATTATATTTCCCTTGTGTTGGCGGTTTTAGCCGGCAGCATGAGTGGATTGCTGGCCTCTGCCATCTCAAAATCTCCAAGTGTGGCACCTTTAGTGATGATTTTATTGATTATCCCCCAAATTGTATTGAGTGGTAGTCTGGCGCCTTTGCCCGAAAATGTCACCGCCATCGCTTCGACTCGCTGGGCTTTCCAGGATTTTGTTGGTTTAACCGGGATGGGTTCCGATGTTGCCTCAGATGCTTGCTGGAAGCTATCCGAAGACGAACGCGATCTGATGTCCATGGAACAGAAAACAGCTTTCGGTTGTAAGTGCATGGGATTGGCGGTTTTTGAACCCAATTCATGTAACTTCCCTGGTGTTGGTCAGTTCTATACAACGGAAATCGATCAACCTGCACCCATTGAACCGGCTGCGCTGGGATCTGAGCCTGCCGAACCAGTCATTCCTCCCGCTCCTGAGCCACCTGCTGACCAGAATGACCAGATAGCGATGGTCCAGTACATGAACGCTCTTAAGTCCTATCAAGACGAAGTGCAAGTAATCCAGGATCAATTCAGAAGTGAGATGGATTTGTATCGATCTCAGGCGGATCTCTATAGCGCCCAAATGAAGGATTACCAGACAGCGAAGATTTCGTACGATGCAGCCCGTAGCACAGCAGTCGGCTCCGCTGAAGCATTGATCGAAGGTAATATCGATGCGATGGGTTGGGCATTTGTCAATATTCGTGATATTGAGAACTTGATCACCTGGATTACAAAAACCTGGATCGCTCAATTCATAATTATTGGCGTGTATTTTGTACTTATTCTGTTATTGATAAAACGCAAGGATGCCTCCGCTTAACATAGGGTGATTTCGATGAGACTCTTAAAGAAAACAAATTATTCCAAACCAATCGTGATTGGATTATCACTGATGGGCATTCTGACCTTATTGCTCCAGGGCTGCGGAATGGACACTCAAAGCGATTCAACCAACGCAACTTTGACAGCCATTAGCCAGGCGATAGCAGGTACAGCTACAGCAGAGATAGCCAATGCATCCAACGAGGGTGATTTGGCAACGGCGCAAGCTGAAGCAACCCGGCAAAGCCAGGATATTTCTGCAACCCAGACCGCCCAGCTCGCCGATCGAGATGTGACAGAGCTGGCGACTGCCACCATTGCCGCCCCGATCATTGCTGAACTGCCTACCTATGGTCTGGATGCTTCCAGTGGAAAAGTTGGCTGGATTCATGACCCTCTAACTTTGGAGGTCTCCGGCTACCAGCAGATGACCTACGGGAATGATTATATGAATGTCACTGCGAAGAATTTCGTCCTGGCAGCCGATCTGACCTGGGATACACAGTATGGCGACTCAGGATGTGGTTTCATGTTCCGTTCGAATGGCGATCAACAAAATCCAGATCAATACATGCTGATCGCGACGCGTTTTGCCAATGGCAGGGTAGTTTTTATGGCTCTAGCAGATGGTGAGCTGGCCAATTTGCGTCACTTTTATCCGAAGGAGGCAGATCGTTCTTTCGAATGGCAGAATGGCACCACCAACCGGATTGCGATCGTGGCACGCGATAACCTGATCGAAGTTTATACCAACCTGGTGAAGATTGGAGAAATCGACACCACCCAACCCCCCAAGCAGCCTATCCTGCCGCCCAAGCCAGCTCCTCCTATCGATCAATTGGACCAGGCTGCTCAGAAAGCTTATGAAGATCAGTTAGAGGAGTATGAAGATATAATGCAGCAATCTCAAGCGAATTTCCAGATTGCAAAAACAAATTTCCAGGAAGGAAAATCAGTATTTACGGATGGATTTTTATCCATGCTTGCTCTAACTCAGGGGGGTCGGACAATGTGTCAGTATGATAAAGCCTGGTTATGGTTGCTCGAGCCTTGATCGGAGGTCATGAATGAGTAGCACAAACTTAGTTGGCAAAATCTTGGGAGGCAGGTATCAAATCCAATCCCTCATTGGACAAGGAGGCATGGCATCTGTTTACAAGGCTAATGACCCCAACCTACACCGCGCAGTGGCTATCAAGGTTATACATCCACATCTATCCAATAACCCGGAATTCTTCCGTCGCTTTGAAGAAGAAGCAACCGCAGTCGCTCAATTTCGACATCCAAACATCGTCCAGATGTACGATTTTAACCACGACGAGGATCTGTATTACATGGTGATGGAGTTTGTGATGGGTGAGACCCTCCAAACTCGATTAAAACGGCTCAATACGTCCAAGCGCCGACTGGGTATCAAAGAAGCGATTGCCTTCACAGCCGAAATTTGTGATGCTGCATTTTATGCCCACGAGCGTGGGATGATCCATCGTGACATTAAGCCAGCCAATATTATGTTGGATGTAAATGGCAGTGCCATCTTGATGGATTTTGGCATCGCACGCATGGTTGACGCTTCTCAACACACTGCCACGGGCACCGTGTTGGGTACTGCGATGTATATGTCTCCCGAGCAAATTCAAGGACTTCAGATCGATGCCAGGGCTGACATCTATTCGATCGGGATCACACTTTTTGAGATGTTGAGCGGGAAACCGCCCTTCGAAGCCGATTCTGCGATGACCCTGATGATGATGCACTTGAGTGATCAAGTGCCCGATCTCCAGGAATTGCATCCCGGTACCCCTCCTGATCTGGTGGCGATCACCAATAAAGCCCTGGCAAAAAACCGCGACGAACGATATCAAGCTGCGAGTGAAATGGCTGGTGCACTGCGCAAATTGCCGGATCAAC
>JBEQLH010000231.1:0-1301 GCA_040326075.1 Anaerolineales bacterium | reverse complement strand
CTGGATACCGGTCCTGTTGGTTCTGTTGGTGGTTATTTTGGGTGGGGGAGGTTACTTCGCCTACACAAACCTCTTCGCGGGTGGTGGGTTAAATTCACCCTTACCACCTCCAACAGCGGACACCGGGGCACTGTTGCAAATAACCAATACGCCTGAAGATACTTTGGAGGTGACTCCCACTTCGATACCAGAAGCTACAGAAACGGAATTGCCCAGCCCAACCCAAACGGAGGCGCCCACTGCCACACCTGCTCCGGTCGCGATCGGTGGAGCAGATAAGATCGCCTTTTTATCGGGGAAGAATGTTTGGGCAGCCAACCTGGATGGCACTGAGTTGACTCAACTTACGCAAAATGACACAGAAAAGACCTATCTGCGCTGGTTGCCAGACGGAGAGGGATTATCGTATATCGGTGGGAAATGTATCGAATCGGTCTCGCTCTCGGGTGAAATTTCTCAAATAGCCTGCTTCAATAACGCCGATAAATTAGAAGGCTTTGAAGTCTCACCGGATGGCAAGCAAGTGGTCATCGGTCTGGATAGTCAGGTTTATCTGGTGCCATTTGACCTGGAAAACCTGTCTAATGCCTATTCGCAGGATAGTTTATCTGCGCTGGCAACCTGTGCAAACCTGGCGCCTTACACACGCAACAGCGCCCGTAACGTACGTTGGTCCAAAGACAGCAAGAGGTGGGCGGTAGTGGCTCAGGTCCCTTACAAGGGCCTGCGCGCCGATATTGTGGCTGTCTTCCCGATTGACACTTGCTTTCCGGATAATTATGCAGCCTTCGAGGTTCAATTCCCCCCGCCTCATTTCACCTATCCGGGCTATGATAACAATCCATCGATCCAGGACCTGGGCTTTGACGGCAATTCTATATTTGCCTTGCACGGGATCACCCGCAATGGTGGTTTTGGTGATCTCCATCTCTTCAATATGGATTCATTCAATTTTAGTGAAAATGTAAACCCGGTCAACGATACCTGCTGCTACCGTGATGCGGAGTTTAGTCCAGATGGAAGCTATCTGGTGTTTGCGTACCAGGATATGGGCCTCGGGCAAGCCAGCACAACCAAGCTGTATTACATCCCATTTGGAAGTATTGGCACAGGCGAGAGATATGAACCGCTACCGCTACCTGAGATTACCGATCCAAAGGAACAACCGCAACCGGTGTTAAGACCGGTGACTCAGTAAAGGTGGCTGGTCACCACTGGCATCATCTTTATTTCTTCCTTAAGGTCTTTCGCTTCATCAAGATCCAAGTCTTTCCTCTTCAGAAAATGTGTTGAATAAAATA
>JBEQLH010000049.1:11924-15326 GCA_040326075.1 Anaerolineales bacterium | reverse complement strand
TGGATTCCAATGCAGAGCATTAAAACCTGGAACCTCGCTCTATTGGAATCATTATCGAAAACAGCAAAGGAACTCAGTGAGTTTTTTGACTTAATCGGGGATGAGATTATCAACTCACATCAAGGACAACCGGGCAGTGGGTCATGCGGGCTGCTGATTGAAAGCGGGAGATAAATTGTTTTCTCGTTGGTTGGTTCGAGTTCGATATTGATGTTCAGCGACTGACCGTTGGTAATATATAACCCCGCATAGTTAGCAGCCGTGTAACCAATGCCATCTGCTGTCAGGTTGTGCCAACCTTCCAGGACTGATAATTGGTAATATCCCTCTTCATCTGTGTATGTACCGAAGGTATAGTCCCAATCTGGATTGTTAAGGGAGATGGAGGTGTTAGGAATGGGTGTCATGGAATTATTCTCGGTTACCACGCCCTCGATGGTGCCCCAGCCATCTTCAACCAGACAGCCAATGTGAGCTAATGTCCCCAGGCTGGCCTTGACCGCCTCAGTGTAATATTCGAAATCCGGCAAGTTGTCCAGATTGTCACCTACTTTATGGTAATAAGGGTTGAAATCATTGCCATCCTCGCTGGCCAGGATGGCAGGGAACCCAAATCGTAAGAAGCTGGCATGGTCGCTGGCACTGATAAATGGATTACCCATGGTGGGGATTAAATTCAGCCCATAAGTTTGGACGATATCTTGAAAAACTTCTGCTATTTCCATCGAGCCAGGTACTGATGGTAAGGCATGTAAATCAAATTCGGTTGGGCTGTCAGGGGTGTTCCAGGCGATCATATCCAGGTTGATTACCCCGCGCAGGTCTTCTCCTGCACAGTATGACTGGTGCGCGTAATGTTCGCTGCCAACCATACCAAATTCTTCAGCGTTGAAATTTGCGAAACGCAGCGTACACCCAAACTCGTATTGGTTGAGTATGCTGGCGGCCATCATCACCGCTACCGTGCCGCTTCCATTATCATCCATGCCAGGCGTTCCATTGACAGCATCAAAGTGGCTGGTGATCATAAAGATGCGCTCGGGGAAAACAGTTCCCCTTTTTTCGGCGATCACGTTGGAGAGCACTTGCCCACCATAATTAAATTGATTTAGTGAAACATCAAGACCTAAATCTTGGTAATACTGAAACAGGTATTGGGTAGTTTTTTGGATTGGTTCTCCGCTGAGGGCATAGCGGGTGGGAATGGTATAAGCCTCTCCATTGATTGCGACCGGCCATTCCCCGCTCAGGTTTCTGCTGAGATTTTTTATGATCCCTGGATCGACCTGATCCAGCATGGCTTGAATATTTGGATTGGATTGATCCTCAGCTGCTTGCCCGGGTGCTGCCGGAGGGGTTAAGCTGAAATAGAGCAGCAAAAGGAGAGCCAATGCCATGGTTCGCTTAATTGGCACTGGTCAATAACCTGTAAGAATCAACAAATTTTGAAGCGAGACTTACTGTGTTGATGTGGATATCAACCGTATCATTAATATCCCGCGCGTAGCCACCAGCCATAACAATTACCAGCGGTAATCTTGCCTTTTCGGTATAGTGATAAACAAGCCGATCGCGTTTGCCAAGACCATCCTTGGTAAGCGCCAGACGCCCCAGCCGGTCGTCAAAATATGGATCTGCTCCAGCCAGGTAGATTACTAAACCGGCTTCAAATTGTGAGAATGTTTGCACGAGGCCATCTTGCAGCGTTTCAAGGTAAATTTCGTCGCTGGTACCGTCCTCCAAAGCAAGATCAAGATCGCTGTATTCTTTACGAAAGGGGAAATTTCGCGCCCCATGGATCGAGAATGTGAACACAGAAGGATCAGACGAGAATATGGCTGCAGTTCCGTCGCCCTGGTGGACATCACAGTCCAGGATAAGTACTTGTGATGTTCGACCTTCACACTGCATGGTGCGAGCAGCGATGGCACAATCATTTAACACGCAGTATCCACTGCCGAAATCCGCATGGGCATGGTGTGTCCCACCCGCTAAATTTACCGCGACACCATCCTGGAATGCAGCCCGGCAAGCTGCGATCGTGCCTCCAACGGACCGGCGTGATCGTTCAACCAGCTCAGGGGACCAGGGAAAACCGATGCGGCGAATTTCCTTATTGCTGAGCGTACCATTGAAAACCCGTTCAATGTAATCACTTTGATGGACATGTCCAATTTGTTCAAAGCTGGCTGGTTCAGGAATTCGCAAATCCTGGGTAGGAATAACCTCTTTTTCCAGGATCAATTGGCGTAGTCTCGAATATTTATCAATTGGAAAGCGGTGATCTGGTGGTAGGGGTAGGATGAATTTGTCGCTGTAATAAGTTTTCAAACCCTCACCATGTTTCCCAATGAACGATCCTCTCAATAGAGTGGCGCCCACCCTTTTGAGGAGGGGTGGTCAGGTAAGCCTGATCAACTGGGTAGCCAAAAGAGATCGCGATATGCAGGTGCATTTCCTGCGGGAATCCAAGTAAATTGCGCGCCTGCTCCTGTTCATAAATAGTTGCCAGACAAGAGCCGATATCCAGATCCCAGGCTGCCAGCTGCATGTAAGCCGCTGCCTGTCCAGCATCGAATAAAATGCTGAAGCGCTCGGCTGGATCGGGGGTCAGAATTGCTACCCCAAATGCTGCCCCAGACAGGTGTCCGGCGAAGGTACCGCATTCCGAGAGTGCCCTCAGGGTTTTTCTATCTTGAATAGCGATGAACTGCCAGGGTTGAGTATTCTTGGATGATTGTGCCCGTCTTCCAGAATTGAGAATTGTACGGATTGCTTTATCGGAAAGCGCTTTATCCTGGAATTGGCGTACGGCACGTTTGGTGCGGATTGCTTCAACGGCGTTCATGTCTCACCTCATTAATTCATCTTCTATATTGAATTTTGATCTTGTTGATGAATTCACCTTGACCCAGAATTATTCCAATCCATTGAGAATCTCAAGCACGACAAGGTAAATCAGGAGCGATTTAAACCAAGCCCCTGGTAGAGGCGGTCGAAATCAATGTTATCTGCAAATAATGATTCAAATTCAGCGAGTTTGTCGGGTTGACCTAACCGGGTTTTCCCGAAGATACGCTCGATAGCTTCCACGGTTTCCATCGTGTTGTCCCGTACCAAAAGGATTGCCACGCCAAAATCCTCTGCCTGTTTGACGATCAGAGGGCTGGGCTGCAGATTGCCAGTCAGGATTAAGCAGGTAGTTGAAGTCTCTAATGCAGCTAATTGGATATCAGTCCGATCGCCGCCAGTGATAACAGCTTTATTAGTGTACTCGCGGAAGCGATGCAGTGCAACATCGGCAGTCATAGCTCCGATAGTCAACGTCTCGACATACGCATCCAAGCTTGCGTGTTCAGTCAATACTTTGGCGTGCAAAACGTCAATCAGCTCAGTTACGGT
>JBEQLH010000049.1:0-11824 GCA_040326075.1 Anaerolineales bacterium | reverse complement strand
TTAACAAAAGTTGCATCTTCGTCAGCGATCTGACCAGATACCCGCCACGGCTGCAAGCTGAGCGGCTTTAAATACCCGACGCTAAAGCCATCCACCCGGAATCGTTTACCCAAAGCCAGGCAGATAGCTGTTTTACCGGAATACCTTTCAAGGGAGGTGATGTAGATGGATTTCACAGGTCTTCTCCTTACTTACTGAGGACCAGGCGCATATCGATAGCAATTGCACCCTGGCCCTGGGGGTAAACCATGAGTGGGTTAATATCAAGTTCAACGATCTCTGGGAAATCTTCCACCAGCTGGGCAATCCGCAGTATCGCGTCGACGATAGCATCTTTATCCAGGGGTGGTTTGCCGCGTACGCCATCCAGGAGTGCATGCGCACGGATTTCACTTATCATCAGCTCGGCTTCCTGCACAGAGATGGGAGCAACTCGAAAGGTGACGTCTTTAAGCGTCTCCACGTAGATGCCACCGAGGCCGAATGTCATCAGGGGTCCAAACTGTGGATCGCGATTCATGCCAACCAGAACTTCTTGTCCTCCAGCTGGAACCATCTGCTGAACCAGGCAACCCCACAAATGAGCCTGGGGAAGGTAGCGTTGGGCACGGTAGACCATCAGCTCAAAGGCATCACGCACATCCTCAGCGCTCTCCAGACCTACTTTCACACCACCGATATCGGTTTTATGAAGGATGTCAGGTGAAGCGATCTTCAACACCACTGGATAGCCGATCTGATTGGCGAGATCCACAGCATCGTCTGGCGTTGCGGCGATCTCAGATTTTGGTATCTGCAGACCATAAGCGGTTAATATCTGGCGTGCTTCTGAGTCGCCGATGGATAGCCGAGACTGGGCACGTACTCTCTCAAGCACCTCACGGGTTGCACGGAGATCGACATCAAACTTTACATACTCAGGAGTTGGTCGGTTGAGCACCTTCTGGTAGTCTGACATGGCCTTGAATGCCAAGGCCGCCCGTTCTGGAAATGGGTAATTAGGCACCCCAAAGCTCTCTAAAAGGTCTATGCCGGATTCGACCTGTGCTTCGCCCATGAAACTGGTGATGATCGGTTTGTCGAGAGATTTTGAGAGCCTTCCGACAGCTTCGGCTGTGGCATCGATCTCCGTCATCGCCTGGGGTGTCAGCACAACCAGCAGGCCATCAACATTGGGGTCAGCAACCACGATCTCCAAGGCAAATTGGTACCGATCGGCGCGCGCATCACCGAGTACATCAACCGGGTTGGCTGCACTGGCTGCATCTGGCAGGTGTAGTCCCAAAGAAGAAATAGTCTCGTTCTCGAAACGAGCCAGGGAAAGCCCCGAGCGTTCCAGGGCGTCTGTGGCCAGAATGCCTGGGCCTCCGGCGTTGGTAATGATCGCGATCCGGTCGCCCTGGAGCAGAGGTTGGTATCCGAGCGCCAGGGCAATATCAAAAAGGGATTGCATCGATTCAGCGCGCAGCACACCTGCCTGATGAAAAGCTGCATGGTAGGCTTGTTCTGAGCCTGCTAAAGAGCCGGTATGGGAGGATACCGCCCGTGAACCTGATTGTGTCACCCCGGACTTGATCGCTACGACGGGCATTTTTGCAGTCACTCGCCTGGCTGTGCTGATGAATTCCTGGCCATTCGCCATCCCCTCGCTGTAGATCATGATCACCTGCGTGTGTGGGTCATCACACCAGGCGTTCAACAAGTCGATCTCATCCACGTCTGCTTTGTTGCCCAGGCTGACGAATTTTGACAATCCCAACCGCCCGGCCAGTGAAATGTCTAAAACAGCTGTTCCCAGCGCACCCGACTGAGACATGAAGGCCATGGGTCCTTTGGGTGGAGTGCCAGCGGAAAAAGAAGCATTCAAGGGTGTATAAGTGTCTATTACCCCCAGGCAATTTGGACCGATTAACCTGATCCCGTAATGCCTGGCAATATCAATCAGTTCGAATTCTCGCTCAAGACCTTCTCGTCCTGCTTCGCGAAATCCAGCGCTGATGACGATAACGGCTGGGATGCCCTTTTCTCCGCAGGTGCGTAAAGCATCTGGCACATAAGGGTAGGGGATCACGATCACTGCCAGGTCAATTGGACCAGGGACATCCTGCACAGTTGGATATGCGGGTACACCAAGTATCTCCGTGGCGGTCAGGTTTATCGGGAAGATCTTACCTTGGGTGGCATACCCACCTTCGATCAGGTTCTCAAGGACGGAGTAACCCAGTTTTCTGGGATCGGTAGAGGCACCAATGACAGCCACCGAGTTAGGATTGAAGAATTCTGTCAGGCTCATTGAAATTATTGACTTCTGATGAATATTAAAACGACTGTTTGTTGGCTGATCGGATTTGCAGTCAAGGTTATGGTGGCGACCTGCTCTGGTTTGAAGAATTTCAAAACTGCCGCGTCTGCCTTGATTAAGTTGCTGTCAGTTACATCAACCCAATCATGCTCTGGCATTGTTGTTTGGTAAAAATCAACCACTTGAGTTAGATCAACAGTTACATAATAGGAGATTGTGGATTGGTTGGTGAGTAAATTGGTTAATTCTCCATCCGAAATGATTGGGATATCATCAGGTGGAGGACCACGAAATAGATATTGGGTAGCGACTGCTTGAAAAGTGGGCAGCAGCTCGCTTGATCCTTGAGTGATCAAAGCTTCGACGGTTTGCAAATAACCTTCATCTGCAGCCTTGGTAGCCAGTGCTTGACCAGTGGCGATATATGCAGGTCCTTGTTGGGTAGCGATTGCCTGCACAGTCTCGAATGCCTTGCTATCCACAACCTGGGTTGCGAAACCTTCGGCTTGGGTGATGATCCCTTGCGCCTGGGTAGCAATGGCACCCGCGGTACCACGCGCCTGGTTGTAATCATCTTCTATCGCAGAGAGAGATTGACAAGCCAGACTTAATCCAACCAAAACAATCAACAACCAAACAATTTTAAATTGATTTTTCAACATAGATATTTATCACTTCAATTAAATCAGTCTTCTTTCTTTATATTCATATCGGTCAGTCCAGAGTTTGACCAGCAGTTTTTAAAAACTTTTCAATATATAACAACTCAAATATATGCTCTGCTTGCGAAAAATTGTAAAATACTAATCATCCCATGGTTCAATCCTTAAGAAGGATCCAGCTAAAAACAAGTTTGGTGGGCAACTTGTCCTTACCAATTAGTACAGAATACTAAATGTAAATCTTGGGCATAACCTCCCTGGCAATTGCTTCTAAACCATCTAGATCATCCAGGTCCATCCACTGGAGCATCACACGCTGGAGGCCGGCTTCAGCAAAATGGTTCAGCTGATCAACCATTTGATTGGGTGTGCCAATTATAAAACCGCGCTGGTGGAGATCATCAACGGTGCGATCGCCACTGGTGCGATCTTCAACTCGCTGGTTCAATTGTTGCTCGTCATTGGCGAATATGCAGCCAGCCATCATTGAGCGCTTGACCTCTTCCGGTTTCCGTCCTTCAGCAATCAGAAGAGCATCCAGATGATGATTGAGTTCAGAAAATCCATCGGGAGTTGTCATGAGGGCATTCCATTCCTGAGCGTAACGCGCAGTGAGCGGCATTGTCCGTTTAAGGCCATTGCCGCCAACCAGAATTGGAGGTCCACTGGTCCGCTGTGGTCTTGGCAGTAAGATGCCCTCGTGTAGATTGTAGTAGTTACCATTAAAATCAACTGGTTGGTCGCTTCCAAGCAGACTTGTGATCACCTGTACCCCTTCTTCGAATCGGTCAAAACGGTCGTTGATGTCGAGTAAATCCCAACCATAATTGTTGTGCTCTCGCTCCTGCCAACCAGCACCTAGACCCAGGATTAGCCGCCCACCAGATAGGTCATCCACTGCAGCAGCCATGCGAGCAGTGAAGGTGGGATGACGGAAAGATACCGGAGAGACAAGCGGACCGAATTCTATGCGATCTGTATGACTGGCCAACCAGGTCAGGGAAACCCACAGCTCCAGAGAATCTTTATCAGGTGGATTGGCATTGGTAAAGTGGTCTGAACGAAACAAACCGACAAAACCCAGTTCTTCCACTTTTCTGGCTAATCTCTGCCAGCGAGGCCAATTCAATCCATTTTGTCCTTCAATAAAGATGGCGATTTCCAGCATTAATTACTCCTGGTGATCGAATATACGGATAAATTCTTCAGCTTTTTCCACCAGTTCTCGATTTCCGATGAACAGTGGTGTGCGTTGGTGAAGTCCCTCGGGCTGTAAATCCAGCAGGTTTTTTGTTCCATTAGAACTGGTGCCACCAGCCTGTTCTGCGATGAAAGCCATCGGCGCTCCTTCATAACTCAACCGCAGCTTTCCGCTTGTGTACTTAGGATTCTTACTGTCGGCAGGATAATAGTAAATCCCCCCGCCAAGAAGATTGCGGTGAAAATCAGCTACCATTGATCCGATGTAGCGCATTGAGAATCCTTTGAGGTAATTCCCATTTGCATCAGGCTCATCACCTTGCAGGTACCTGGTATAACGCTTGATTCCATCACTCCAAAATTTTTCATACCCCTGGTTGACGCTGTAATATTTTGGTTTCTCTGGAATGCGGATGTTGGGGTGGGTAAGCAGGAATTCACCTACCATTGGGTCAAGTGTGAATCCGTGCACACCCATACCGGACGTGTAGACCAGCATGGTACTGGCGCCATAAATCAGATAGCCAGCGGCAATCAGATCACGTCCTTTTTGCAGACAGTCCTCCAGCGTACCATGACCACTCTGGGTCTTGCGACGATAAATGGCGAAGATTGTGCCGATGCTGACGTTGTAATCAATATTGGATGAACCATCAAGTGGATCGTAGAGCAGAACATATTTACCAATCGGAAAGCGCGAGGATACCGGCAAAATGTCCTCCTGTTCTTCGGATGCCATGACAGCCAAACGACCCGTGTGGTCATTAAGCCGGTAAATCATCCGGTCAGCCAGATCATCTAGCTTCATGACCTCTTCACCCTGAACATTTGTGGTGCCAGTTTTTCCTAAAATCTCCACCAGACCTCCCCGGGAGGTCTGGCTGGCGATAACCTTACCAGCCAGGGCGATATCGTAGAGCAAGCTGGTCAAGACCCCAGTCGCTTCTGGGTGGCTGAACTGCTCTTCAAGGATATGCCGTTCAATGGTATTGATCTTATCGTGCTCGAGGGATTGGTTTAACATATCTCCTTCCTTGTGAGTCAAGTGGAAAGATGGTGACTAGAATGAGAGACTACAGGGAATGGTGGTTTTTGATTATCTGGGCAAGAGTGGGATCTAATATGTCTTCGGTCTGAATTTTGAGGAGGGTAAGAAAAAGTGGTGTCGCTCGGGTGCATTATCCCAGTCTTCACCACATTCTCGCTAATTCCAATTTTAGTGACCCTTTGCATAGCGACCGCAAATATGGGTTTCATGAACTGATTATACAATAACTCTATCAGGATGTGAGTCTAAAGATCCAGCCTGCTTTTTGTCTCCGACCAGCTCTCCCGGATGGGTATATAAACAATCATCCAATAATGTTGCTTAAGCATTCCGGCGCTTTCTGGGGTTGAGGTTTCAATCTGCGTGAATAACGAAAGTTGGTAAGTAGGTGTCAACTTGTCCTTGATTCAAAGCACCTCAGGGATTGCGATCCATTCTCCTGTTTGCTCTGCTACTTTCAAACCACCCGTTATCTGGCTTGATCTCTCCAGGGATTTTATTGTGTTGAGTAATTGAGGATTGTCCCAGCGGAAAAGTTTTCTCAAATCAGCTAATCGGGCTGCGCCGACTGACGCCAAATAAACCAGGATCAGTTTCTCCCGGGCTTCGCTTTCCTGAATATTTCGCGCCTGTTCGATTAAATCTGGGTAGTGGTTTGGGACCAAGTCATAGATAAAGGCGTACCGCCAACCACCTGCCTGGCTGATCCCTACCGGTAGGATTTTAAAATCCTCCTGGAGGTACACCAGGGCACGATTGAAGCGTGATTCGTTCTCACGGCTGGTGAGATGGGCAGCGCGTCGCAGGGCGATGGTATCCAGGGGACCCTCCTGCAACAGGGCTTCGTAAACAGCTTTAGCCTCCTGGGTCATCTGACCTTGCAGGTATTCGATCAGGTAGTCTTCCTCAGGTGATCCGAAATTATTCGAAAGCGCATAAAAATAAGGGGTGGTTTCCATAGAGATTATGGTGGCTCTCTTGCGCAGAACTTTGGCATAGTACCAACGCCGGGCTCCAAGTAAGGAATCCTTCCAACCCCAGGTGACATGCCCAGGATCGTCATGGGCGTCCGCTACGGGCCGATCCCCAGCAACAGCAACCCACAAGCTGGGCAGGAGAACATCCTTGATCGGCCAGAAGAATATAAACCCGCGTTGGTTAACAAATTGGATCGCCTCACCTTTTGTTGTGATGGGCTTGCCGGGGGACAGGTGGAAAGTCTGGGAGCGGTAAGCGGATAATTTTTGGGTAGATATTTCACTCATTTGAATTATTATTGCGATGCTGGCGAAAACCAACCACCAGTTTATTTAATCACCAGTTGGGGGATGGGATTATTCGTCATGGTGCCAAGCGCAGGTTGGGTTGTGGTTTTGGACGGAGGTCGGTGAAAGTATCGGCTGGTAATGGAATCGGTGGGTAGACCAAGCTGGTGTCTATCACTTCATATGGGATGTAGTACAGTGAAACAGGTCCCCCAGCTGCATCCTGAAAGACAAAGGTAAGATATTTACCATCTGGACTGAAGACGGGGTCGCGGTAGCAGCACTTACCCTGGATTGGATTGGCCAGGAAGCCGCGGTGCATGCTGGTGTTATAAATCCACAGGTCGCCAAATCCGTCGTTGCGCCGATAACTGGTTAAAGCAAAAAGGTCATTGCCATCCCAACCAAAATTCTGGATAACTGGGGATTTCTCGTAATCTTCCATCTTGAAACGTGTCGCAGGAAATTCATCCAGGCGGCGGAGAGGGTATGTGCAGGTTGATATATCCAGGATATGGATCAAGTCAACCTGGCGGTCAGAATCAAATCCCTGTCGCACAAATGCCAGACGATCACCATCCGCAGACCACTTGATGTAGCTAACCGTCACGACAGATTGGCGGTGTTTATATGGTCCGAGGTATTCGCAAATGGCTAATGCACCCAGGTCTGCCCCGGATTTGGCCGGGCGCAAACGTGCTTTGTCATACGGGATCACGAATAGCAGTCGATCCAGACTGATCGCAACTTGACCCCCATCTGGTGAGATTTCGAATGCATCCAGTCGATCGGCGTCTTCGAAGCAAGCCAGAGTGGATATATGCATTGTACGGATGTCGATGATTTTAACGCACAGCCCTGATAAATAGATCAACTCGTCGACCTCATGAGACCAACGTGGATTTGACTTTGGAGAGCTGTCATTTGTAAGCTGGGTTAATCCGCTGCCATCTAGATTCGCCATCCAGATCTCGTTCCCATCGATGAAGGCGATCTTATCTGCATCTCCTTGAATAGGTACAAATGGAGTGGTTTGCAGCTCAACAGCCCCTGGAGTTTCCGTTCGAATTGGGCTGGTTGGGGTATCTGCCTTGGTAGTGGATGAAGGTGTCGGGACAGGTGGTATGGTTGGGATGGAGGTAGAAGTTTTGAGAGGTGTTGGAGGTATAGAGCTCAGAGGTGTCGAGGAAGGGTTCCTTATGTTCTGTTCTATCGGCTTTGGGATACAGCCAACACAGCAGAAATAAAGGCCAAGGGCGACCAATGCGATCACCCAGTGGTCCTGTACAAAAATCCGTGCAGCTCTCCTTGCCGGCATTCGAGATGAGAATCCAGGTTAACCGGTGCCAAACTGCCGGTCACCAGCATCTCCAAGACCAGGCAGGATATATCCGTTTTCGTTGAGCCGTTCATCGATCACAGCCAGGTGGATGGGGACTTCCGGGTGGTGTTCCTGCATCAATTGGATCCCCTCCGGGGCTGCCAGAATGCCTACGAATTTAATCTTGGATACTCCCCACCGTTTGAGAATATCAATTGTGGCCACCGCTGAACCACCTGTAGCCAGCATCGGATCGAGCACCAGGCAAACCGAGACTGTTGGTTCAACTGGCAGTTTATTGTAATACTCTACCGGTTTGAGGGTCCTTTCGTCACGATACAAGCCGATGTGCCACACTTCGGCGCTGGGCATCAATTCCCATACACCTTCTACCATACCCAAACCAGCTCTCAAGATGGGAACCAGCCCGATATTGGCCTGCAGCTCTACTGCGGGTGCAGTCGCAAGCGGGGTTTCGACAGAGATCGTATTTATCGATAAGTCTACCGTAGCTTCGTAGGTTAGCAGGGCTGCGATCTCGCGCACCAATTCACGAAATTGTCTTGGGTTGGTGTCTGCTCTGCGGAGCAATGCGAGCTTATGAGCGACGAGTGGGTGGGGAGATGGAAAAACGTTATTCATCGTTTACCTCGGGAGTTGAATGATAAAGGATTTGGAAAATATTATAGCCGTTATTTTATTGGTAGAGCTCTTGAATGCTTAACTGGATAACATGCCCGGCCTAAATTCTATCCTTTAAAACTAACGAGCAAACGATTTGAAGTCTGATTACGAGTTCAGGTTTGATCGGTGGATGACCTCAATAAATCCAGGTTATAATCAGCGGGATGAGCACCCCAGAGAAGAGATTAGTCAATCCAGATACTCAGCCCGAGGACCGACTGGACCAGGCCCTGCGTCCCCGAAAATTGGTAGACTTGATCGGGCAGGAGCGGGTAAAGGAAAACCTGGCGATACTGATTGCTGCTGCTCAGCAGCGTGGTGAACCGGTCGATCACGTCATGTTCTACGGTCCTCCCGGCCTGGGTAAAACCACACTGGCACATATCCTGGCTAACGAGATGTCCGTGAACATCAAGGTGACTGCGGGACCCGCCATTGAGCGTCCAGGAGACCTGGCTGCCATCCTGACCAACCTGCGCGCGGGCGATGTTTTGTTTATAGATGAAGTTCACCGCCTGGGTCGTTCGGTTGAGGAAGTGCTCTACCCGGCCATGGAGGATTATGCGCTGGATATCGTGATCGGCAAAGGACCTTCAGCGCGTTCAATCCGGCTCAAGCTACCTCATTTCACGATCATAGGAGCAACTACCCGATTGGCTTTGGTGACGGCTCCCCTGCGCGCACGCTTCGGTGCGGTTTATCGCCTTGATTTCTATGACCTGGAATCCATGCGGGCGATTGTCGAACGGGACGCTGGCGTGTTTGAGGTCCAGGTTGAGCCGGGAGGAGTGGATGAGATCGCCAGCCGGGGGCGAGGAACACCCCGTGTGGCTATCCGGCTTTTACGCCGGGTGCGGGATTTCGCCCAGGTGCGCGGTGATGGTGTCATCACCCGCGAGATATCCAGGCAGGCTCTGGACCTGCTCAATGTGGATCACCTGGGATTGGATGAAATGGACAGGCGGGTTATTGAGACGGTGATTAAGAAATACAACGGTGGGCCGGTGGGATTAAACACGATCGCGGCTTCGATCAGCGAGGAAGCAGATACGATTATGGATGTCGTTGAACCGTATCTACTACAGCTCGGGTTCCTGGAGCGCACCTCCCAGGGTCGCACAGCTACCCGGCTGGCGTATGAGCATCTCGGTGTGCCGTACACGGACGAGGGTCAACAAAAGTTATTTTAGAACTTGGTCTGTTGAAAACTATAATGTCGCTTGATTCTCTCGCCCGGATCTTGATGATTCTGGGGATTGCCTTGTTCGTGACTGGGGGGCTGATCTACCTCTTTTCTCGCCTGGGGATAAATTTGTTCCAACTGCCGGGAGATATCCGGCTGCAATCGGGAAATGTCACCTGCCTGGTTCCTTTACTCTCTACTATCTTGATCTCAATCCTGCTGACCGTAATCCTTAACCTGGTTATCCGCTTACTGAACAAATAACCAAAATATCGGACCATCTTTACTCTTGAAAACTTCTGATTTTGACTACCATCTGCCGCCTGAGTTGATCGCTCAAACACCAATCGATCAAAGAGATCGTTCTCGATTGTTGATCCTGAATCGCGATAACGGAAAAATCGAGCATTCTGCCTTCTGGGAAATCAGCGATTACCTGCAACCTGGTGATTTACTGGTGCTGAACGAGACGCGTGTCATCCCCGCCCGAATATTCGCCGCCAAGCTTCCTGGGGGAGGTAAAGCTGAACTGCTTTTACTTAATCAGAAGGATGAACTAACCTGGGAGGTGCTGGTTGGAGGCAAGGGGTTGAACCCAGGTCGCCAGCTGCGCGTGGATGGTGGACCAGGTGCTGAGGTCTTAACAGTGTTAGATGGACCGCGGCGGCTGGTACGCTTCAAGGAACCGATCGAATCATTGTTGCCAGAAGTGGGACATGTACCGCTCCCACCTTATATAAAAACCAGGCTCAATGATCCAGAACGCTACCAGACGATCTATGCCCGCCGACCCGGATCGGCAGCGGCTCCGACAGCTGGTTTACATTTTACTCAAGACCTGATTGACAGGTTAATGCGACTGGGGGTGAAAATCACCTCTGTTACTCTGCATGTAGGGTTGGACACATTTGCCCCGGTGACTGAGGATGATCCACGCGGGCATGCCATCCATACCGAATGGTGCCAGGTCACAGAAGAGACGGCTCAGGTGATCAACCAGGCCAAAATCGGTGGAGGCCGGATCATTGCTGTCGGCACGACCAGCGTCCGGACTTTAGAGAGCGCAGCTCGGCGTGCAGCAAGTGGGGAAGTGGTTGCTGCGTTCGAAGGACCAACCGATCTATTCATCCTGCCGGGGTACGAATTTCAGGTTGTGGATATGATGATTACCAACTTCCATCTGCCGCGTTCAACCCTGATCATGCTGGTTAGCGCTTTTTCCGGGAGGGAGATGATCCTGGATGCATACCAGGCTGCCATAGCAAAGGGTTACCGGTTTTACTCTTTCGGGGATGCGATGTTGATCATATAAGGCAGGTTAACTTCTTATGGGTGATAACAGTAAGCAATGGGAAAAATTGGAAAAGGCGATCATTTCCTGCCACCAGTGTCCCCGACTAGTGGCCTGGCGGGAAGAAGTAGCACTGAAAAAGCGCCGGGCATACCTGGATTGGGATTATTGGGGTAGACCAGTGCCCGGCTTTGGTGATTTCCAGGGCAGCGTACTGGTAGTAGGACTTGCGCCAGGCGCCCATGGCGCAAACCGTACCGGTCGCATGTTCACTGGTGATGGGTCAGGTGACTTTCTCTACCCCGCGCTCCACCAGGCTGGATTCGCCAACCAATCTCAGGCAGTTCAACGCGAAGATGGTCTGGAGCTGAAGGATATGTTCATCACCTCGGTGTGCCGCTGCGTCCCGCCGGGAAACAAACCCAAGGGAGATGAGATTGTTAATTGTCTGCCCTATCTTGAGCGAGAAATTAGGTTGTTATCTCGATTGAAGGTGGTCGTCGCTTTGGGGCGGCTTGCCTTCGATCAGACCCTGCGCTTATACCGTCAGCTAACAGGCGAGCGACTGCGCTTTAATTTCGCACATGGTGAGAAGTACAGCTTTGGTGATGACCTGCCCTGGCTCGTGGCCTCCTACCATCCCAGCCGCCAGAACACCCAGACTGGTCGCCTGACCGAAGAGATGTTCAATATGGTTTGGGAAGAGGTAAGAGGTTTATTAGCTGGTGACACTTTCTAAATCTCTAAAGATTGGGACCAGATTCAGGAGGATTTATAGAACTCAAGAACATCATATATGTAAAATTCACTTCCCTACCCCTTACCCAATTTTCATCGATTATCTTTTTTGAATATGAGGATAATTTTA
>JBEQLH010000230.1:0-5241 GCA_040326075.1 Anaerolineales bacterium | reverse complement strand
TTCCATTACTGCGAATACTGCGGTCATTTCAAGCCTCCTCTGATCTAGAAAAATGATAGGGTTTATTTGTCCTTTCAAATATATAAATTAATGTGGTGAGATGTCATCACCACATATGGTGGTTAATGTGGTGATTTGTGTAGTTAGGGGGATGAATATGGGCACAATATTTAAGTGGTAAAAGCCCCGACTTTTGGCCGGGGCTCTGGAATGGGATGGGATTGGGATTTCGTGTTTATCTCGACTTACAAGGTTAGACTATAAATATATCCCAGTACGATGGCACCAACCAAGGAAAACCCAATATAAAAAGCGAAGACCTTGCGATTGACCAATCCCCAGACAGCAGACATGGCTGGCAGTGTGGTCGTTGGACCGGCGATGAGGAATGTTAATGCCGCTGCCGGGTGCATACCCTGTCCTAGTAATCCCCCGACCAATGGCATTGCCGTAAGATTGCTGGTGTAAACCGGGATACCCAAGAGGGCAGCCGCAATAATTACCCAAGGGTTATCCCCTCCCAGGGTGGTCGTTATCCAGGTTTCAGGTACATAAAGATAGATCAGCGCACCTAAGAACCAGGCCAGAACCATGAACTTGATCACCATTGTGGTGGCAGCCCAGGTCTCCACGACCAAACTCCTCCAGAAAGGGGATTTACTCTCCTGGGGACTACTATCAACACTAATTTGAGTGACTTCACAAGCATCATTACCCTCATTACTGCAGTCAGCACAACCGCAACTAGAATCCTCTTCAACCAAGGGTAGATCTTGGGTAAGGGCAATAGCCCCACTAGAAACGAGTGCTATTGATGTTGTTTTAGGAACCAAGACCGAGCCCACCGTGGTCATAGCATATCGCCATGTACCTTTCAGGACCTCACCGAAGGTTCTGACTTGAGTGGAACTTTGTTCTCGCAGGATCTTTGTCCCTAACCAGCCACGCTGGACTGCAAAATGGGTGATAAATCCACCACCAAGACTCAAAATCAGCGTGGCAGCCAATCGCCAGATAGCCAATTCCCAACCCAGGGTACTGACGGACAGGAAGAAGATTTCCGGGTCCATGGAGGGGGAAGCCAGCCAGAATGACATCACCGGCGCAAGGGGAACGCCGCCGATGAGCAGCGCGGCGACGACCGGGATCACTGAGCAGGAGCATAAGGGGCTGAAGGCACCCACGATGGTTGCTAAAATAATCGCTATGACCGGTCGAGCAGTAAAAGCCCGGTTGATGTATTTTGAAGCGCCAGACATCTTCACAGCCACGGCTATGGGGATGGTGATCAGCAAATATGGCCAGGTGTGCAGAAAACTTTCAAGCATGTATTGGGCAACAGCAAGAATGTGGTTGATCATGTTCAGCTCCTTTTATCGTATATTTACGATATATAAAACCAAAAAATATTATCGATCGTTAAAAGATCTCAATTACATTTCGACGAAACCAGGCAATGTTACCCTCATGCAGGCAGTAGCTCGTGGCTGTCCCTTCAACAGTGCCCTCGATCCAGCCAGCCTGGCGGAGCACCTTGAGATGTTGTGAGACGGTAGCCTGGGCAATGGGCAAATAATCGACGAGGTCTGCGGTAATACAGCCGGGATGGGTGACCAAGTACTTCATGATCTCGAAGCGGATGGGGTTGCCGATCGCCTTGAACATGGTCACGAGTCTCTCCTGCTCCGCTCCGGAAATATCGAGCGTGCAACAGGCTTCTGGAATTCTTTGTAATGTATTTTCAGTCATAGTGCCCTTTCATCGTATAATTACGATGATTATACAATAAAATCATTGCTTTGTCAAGATATTTCCTCAATAAATCAACCGGTTTTTCTAAAAACCAGCCCTTTTAGCTGAGCGAGTAAGATGGGTTTAATGGACAAATGGAATGATGATTTCCTACAATAGGTCGAATTCATCCGCTTTTAGTATAGCCGTCCGGCGATTGTTGACGTCGAGCTTGCTGTATATATTCTTCGTGTGGGTGCGCATGGTGTTCAGTGATATTGACAATTCCTGTGCGATTTCTGGTCCTGACAAATCAGTTGAGAGCAAACGGAGGACTTCGAGTTCACGATTGCTGAGTGGCTCAACAAGCGATTGGTTAACGATGGGTTGTGTTTCGAGCCTGCCTGGTTCGAAGGCGGCCAACAATGTATGGACATAATTCTTGGAGATGTCACGCGAGGCTGCTGAACGCAGGAGCTTCGCCATCGGTTCACCTTCATCGACGAATGTACGTATGTATCCTTCTGATTCCGCCAGAGAAAGCGCTTCTTCCAGTGAATTCAAGGCTTGATCATGTTTTCCTTGCACATCAAATGCCAAGGCTTGGAGAGCGAGGGCTTCGATTCTCAGGCTTAAATATCCTGCCGAGCTTGCCATCTTAAGAATTTCTTCCAATAACTTATGCACATCAGATACATCTTGGGCTGCAGAATTTTCACGACCTGAATGAATCAAAACTCGGGCCAAAACAATGTGTTCAAAATCAGCAATATATTTAATCTTGGTATCTACACTCAGCCCGCTTTCTTGTATGTACCTGGCAGCTTCTGTCAATTTATTTTGTGAGATTGACAACCGGACTCGACTGTCCAGCGTTATTGTCAGCGTTTCTGGTTCTAAATCTGGAATATCTTTGACCATGCGTTCTGTTTTTTTACATGCCTGGATAGCAGCCTCCAAGTCACCTTGAGCCAGGGCTACCAGAGCCATTGATGCATAACCTACAGCAACTCCATCTACTATTTTGGATGCCAAGCCAATCTCAATTCCTTCTTCAAGGTGGCTCATGGCTGCATCCAATTCATTCCACTCCCTTAGAATATTCGCAAGGCTGATACTAGCAGGACTGGCATAAGGTATTTTAATTTCGCTCTTTTCATACTTGAATCCTATTGCTTCACGAAATGTTTCAGCAGCCTGGTGAAGATGACCCTGGAGGGATTGTGTTTTTCCTATGTCCAAGATAATAACCTGAGCTAAGATTTGGTTTCCAGCAGCAAGGCTGGCTCTGCGACCCTCATCATACGCCTGAATAGCACCAGATAAATCACCTTGTACTTTTTTCGCCCACCCAAGGGAAAAATAAGCCACACCACGATTGAAGTAATCCTTCGGTAAATAATCAAGAGCCTGGTTCGAAAATTCAATGGATTGAGGAATTTGTGCTTTTTTAAGAGCATACAACGCTCTGATAGCAGATATTTGTCCTCGGATGATTTTTTCATCCTCTCCAGAAGCTGGTGAAGGGTTTGAAATTAACGCAGCTTCAGCATATTGTAAATATTGTTCCCCTACTTCAAATTGGGCCCACCTGTCGTACATCCAGGCTCGAATAATGCAAAGCCAGGGCCAATTCTCCACGAGTTCTTTGGGCATTGCATCCAACCACTTTCCCAGTTGATCAAATTCACTTTGCATCATCATGTCTGGACCGATGCTTTCTACCAACTGCGCTGCACGCTCGTAATCCTCACCTACTAATGAATGGTTGACAGCTTCTACGATGAGATCATTATGTTCCAGCCATTCCGAAGCCCGGCGATGCAATCCGGGAACACTATGAGGGTCATTATCTCGGAGTCGCTGGTAGAGGAAATCTGCAAATAGGTGATGATAACGATACCAATCTCGTTCATCATCCAAAGGGATCAAGAAGAGGTTAGATCCTTCGAGAAACTGCAAGGTTTGCTTACTGGTAGAGATCTCCAGGATTGCGTCGCATAATGGGGCGCAGAGACGGTCGAGGATAGAAGTCTGTATTAAGAAGGATTGAATTTCCTCCGGTTGACGCGACATAACTTCATCGACCAGGTAATCGAGAATGTAGTGGTGATCGCCAGAAAAGGTAGCCACGAACTCTTTCTTGTCCTGACGACCTTGGAGAGATAGCCCGGCGAGCTGCAGGCTGGCGATCCAACCTTCAGTGCGGGATTCCAGAGCGGAGATGTCTTCAGGTGACAAGTCAAGCTTCATCAGGTCGTTTAGGAAGGACGCGGCCTCATTTTCTGTGAATCGCAGGTCGTTGGTACGAATCTCATTCATTTCACCTTGAACACGCAGACGTGAAAGGGAAATGGGAGGATCAACTCGCCCGATCAGCACCAAGTGCATGTTTGGTGGCAGGTGATCGAGGATGAAACCAAGAGCATCATGTATGGATTGGTCGGTGATAAGGTGATAATCGTCGAGGATGAGAACGAAGTTGTCTGAGATGGCAGCAATTTCATTGATCAGGAAAGTTAGGATCGCTTCGATTGGCGGTGATTGTGTTGATTGGAGCAGGCTCAAAATGCTGGCTCCGGTGTCAGTTTCGATCCTTTGCAAGGCTGCCACGAAGTATGACAGAAAGCGGGTCAAGTCATTATCGGCTTCATCCAATGACAGCCAGGCTGCAGGTCGCTCCTGCTGGTGGACCCATTCGCTCACCAGAGTGGTTTTACCGAACCCTGCTGGTGCGGAAACCAGGGCAAGCTTTTGGGGCAATCCCGAGTTCAACCGGTCAGTCAGGCGGGAGCGCTGAACAAGGCCCAGCCGGTGTTTAGGGATGTAGAGTTTGGTGTTGAGCAGTAGATTGTGCTGCGGAATTTTATTGGCGGAATCCGTTAACATGGCTGGTCCAGATATTGGATTGTAGATTGTGTTATCTGCAAGTTCATTCTTGCATTCACAACATAGTTTAGCAGAAACTAATAAAATTTCAACATTGTGAAATTTTGAACTCGTTAAATGAGTGAACGAACAGCTACAAAAGCTAACTGCAGGCCAAGTGGTAGAGGTTGTTTAATTTATTAGTGAGGAATTTGGATTGCTTTTGCGACTACATTCAACAAGAAATGGTATGTAATCAACTTTAGGAAGAACCTACAACACATAAAAACCGGTGGGAGTCTTTTCGTTATGAAGTTTACAATTGTTATCTATTATTGGTTGCTCGACGTGCTCGCACTCTCCGCAGGACGAAGCGGGAAACCAAGAATATTGATACCGCCAGCAGGACAACAACCAGCAATACAATACCCAGCAGAATCTTTGCCAGCCCTGGCCAGCCACGCCCCACATCGAAGTCGAGCGGTTGGTAGTTGTAAAGGGAGGCGTCAACCGCGCCGCTGTTGAAGAAGGTGCTCAGCATATGCAGCCGAGCTTCCGACTGGCTGTTCCAGAAGGTATTGCCATGCCCGAACTCTTCGAGCAGGACAAGTTCGCCATTGCTTAGATAAGGTAACAGTTCCT
>JBEQLH010000229.1:0-5251 GCA_040326075.1 Anaerolineales bacterium | reverse complement strand
ACCATCGTCATCCCAGTTTTCGCTAACTCAATCATCACATCCAGCACTTCTTTGATCATCTCGGGATCGAGAGCAGAGGTTGGTTCATCAAAGAGCATGATCTTTGGCTGCATGGCTAATGCCCGGGCGATCGCCACGCGCTGCTGCTGCCCTCCCGAAAGTTGGCCAGGATATTTTAGAGCCTGCTCGGGAATGCCAACCCGCTCTAATAACTCCATTCCAATCTCCTCCGCGTCTTGTTTCTTCCATTTTCTGACCCAGATGGGTGCCAGAGTTACATTGGAAAGCACAGTGAGGTGCGGAAAGAGATTGAATTGCTGGAACACCATCCCAGTTTCCATGCGAATTTTTTCAATATTGCGCACATCGTGGCTCAGCTCGATGCCATCCACAATGATCTGGCCGCGCTGGTGTTCTTCAAGTCGGTTGATGGTGCGGATGAAAGTTGATTTCCCCGATCCAGAAGGTCCAAAAATCACCACTACTTCACCTTGCTGGACCTCCAAATCGATGCCTTTGAGAGCGTGAAAATCGCCAAACCATTTGTGCACATCGCGAGCGATAATTATGGGAATTTGATCGACGTTCTGTTCATTCATATCAATCTCCATATCAACCAGAGCAAGTGGTTGATTAATTTATTTACCGCTCACCGACACCAAGTGAAGCTTCCAAACGCCGGCTGGCATGGGACATCATATAACTCAGGATCCAGAATACGACCGCGATAAAACCATAAACCTCCATCTGAAGGCCGAGGTATTGCGGATCAGAATTAATGACAGATCGTCCGACAGCCAGGAGCTCAAGCACTGCCACCCCAGAGGCAAGGGTTGTATCTTTAAACAAGGCAATGAATTGACCAACGATCGGTGGGATGACAGTTCTTAATGCTTGAGGCATGACGATCAGCGCAGTTATCTGGAAATTTGAATGTCCCAGAGCCTTAGCAGCTTCGGTTTGCCCGAAAGGTACAGCTGCTAAACCTCCCCGCACATTCTCTGCCGTATATGCAGAACTGAAAATGGTCATACCAATTAACGCCCGCATCAACCGGTCTATTCTAATCCCGGTTGGTAGGAATAATGGCAGTATCAAGGAAAAAAGGAATAATATACTGATCAGTGGAACCCCACGGATCGCTTCGATGAATACCGTACAAATAATGCGGATCATCGGCAGCGAGGATCGCCTGCCCAGGGCTAATGCTACTCCAAGTGGAAAAGAGATTACGATAGCTCCAATTGCCAGGAGTAAAGTTACCAACAGTCCTCCCCACAAGTTTGTTGGCACAATATCCAAGAAACCGCCCATTGGCATACCATGCAATAATAGAAGGCTGACCACCAATGAGAACATCCAGGCAATTAACAGGTATCGTGGCGTGATTTTTTTTATCCCACCGAGGAAATATCCAAGTGCGATGATCCCCAGGTTCGCAAGTAAGGCAGCCCGCATCCAAAGGGTAAGGGTTGGCACTGGGGCTGGCCAAAAAGCCAGGAAAACAAAGAAACCAGCGTATGTCAGGGCAAGAACGCGCATAATGCCGCTCCACTTACGCCAGCTCATACCGATCATTAATGAATAGATGGCTAACAACAAACCTACTCGCCACAATTGATCGCGTGGATATTGTCCCACCAGATATAGAAATGGGAATTTGAGCACCGCTTCCCAATCAGCTTGTGTAAAGATCCAGCGAATAAGACCGCTAATAACCAGATAAATCAAGACCAAGGAGATTATTGTCAACAAACTGTTGAACCAGCTGTTGAACAGATTCTTTCGAATCCAGGTATTTAACCCAGGTGGTTCAGGGGGACGTATATCTTCTAGTGAATTTGTCACGTTAGACACCATTATCTCTCGACCAATTGAATTCGACGGTTATATATATTGAGGATTAATGAAGTCATCAGGCTTATGCTCAGGTAGACAGCCATGATTACCGCGAATACCTGTATAGCCCTGCCGGCCTGGTTGATGGTGGTCTTGCCAATGAAAAATAATTCCGGGTAACCGATGAAAATCGCCAGGCTGGAGTTCTTGGTCAGGTTAAGATATTGGCTGATTAGTGGCGGGATGATGACTCGCATCGCCTGGGGGATGATAATTAAGCTTAACAATTGAGAATAATTTAGCCCCACCGATCTGGCAGCCTCTAATTGCCCCCGATCAACTGCCTGGATTCCAGCCCGAACCACCTCGGCGATGAATGCTGCTGTATAAGTAACCAGACCCACCAATAAGGCTGCAAATTCCGGTGTTAGCTGATATCCACCACTAAAATTAAACCCACTGAGCACAGGGACATCCGCCTGCAGTGGATTGCCCCCGGAAATCAAAAAACCAATCAGAGGGAGAACAACCAATATTCCTAAACTGACCAAACTGAAATATGTGCTGCGGCCGGTTTTCTCCTGTAACCTGCGTAAATAAACCCAGACTATGATAGCTAATATAACCGCCAATAATATCGATATAACGAATGGCCACCCATTCGGTGTCACTCTGGGCCAGGTGAGCTGTAAACCGCGTTGGCTTAGATACATCGGTCCTGGCAGGGTAATACTATTTTGTACATCTGGCAGTCTGGTGAAAAATCCCCGGTACCAAAGAAGCAAGAGAATCAACAAAGGTATGTTGCGGTGAAACTCAATATACACCAAAGCTAATCTGCTCACCAGCCAGTTGGTTGATAGGCGAGCGATGCCGACAAGTGTCCCCAAAATCGTGGCAAAGAAAACTCCCACAACCGCGACCTTCAAGGTGTTGAGTACACCAACCAAAAATGCATACAGGAATGATCGTGATGGATCATAGGGGATGTCAGATTCACCGATTGGAAATCCGGCTGATTCCCCGATAAATTCAAATCCTAAAGATAATCCCCTTTGTTCGGTAGCGTTAAGGATGTTGATGACCGCCCAAATGAGCAACCCAATTACAATGATCGCAGAAACGATCTGAGCTGCGATTCTTAATACGCGTTCATCCCGCCAAAAAGGAACCTGGCTGTGAAATTGGATCGCGTTCGTGGGGGATTTTTTGGAGGACATATTTGGTTTCAGGATGAGGGATATGACTCGGATACTGAGCCATATCCCTCAAGAGTGTGAAGCTAAGGTTTATCGCATTGGTGGCGCGTAAATCAAACCACCATTTGTCCAGAGATGGTTGAGTGCGCGGGGTAGGTTAAGACCACTTGCGCCCAAATATCGCTCATAAATCTCGCCATAATTTCCAACAGCTTCAACCGCCTTGGCTATCGCGTCAACTTCAAGACCGAGGTCTGCCTGTCCCCATTCACCCTCTGCACCTAACAAACGTCGGACTTTGATGTTATCACCGGATGCCATTTGATCCACGTTTGACTGATTTACACCCAGCTCTTCAGCGTTGATCAATCCCCAAACAACAGATTTCACGATATCAAACCACTGGTCATCCCCAGAGGGTACGGCTGCTGTAAGCGGTTCTTTAGAAATGGTGATTTCCAGAATTTTGTGATCTTCCGGAGTGGCAAAACCCTGCCGAACCGATGCCAATTGGGACTTGTCGCTGGTTGTTGCATCACAGCGCCCTTCTTCATAGGTGCTGTAAACAGTTGCCGTATCCTCAAATGTTACCGCGGTAAAATCAAGCCCGCGCTGCCGGAAGGCGTCTGCCAGGTTTAATTCGGTCGTGGTGCCGCTGGTGACGCAAACTGTAGCACCATTCATATCCTCGATCGAATTGATACCGCTATCCACAGGTACCATAAAACCCTGACCATCATAAAACCATACAGCCGTGAAATTACCCCATTGGGCATCGCGGGTGCTGGTCCAGGTAGCATTACGGGCAAGGACGTCAACTTCTCCGGTCTGTAAAGCTGGGCCTCGTTCAGCCGCGCTTACCGGCACGAATTCTACGGCTTCTGCATCGCCAAGCACCGCGGCTGCGATCGCCCGGCACAGGTCAATGTCAAAGCCAACATTGCGACCATCCGCATCCAGCTCACCAAATCCGGCCAGGTCGGTGCGGCTGCCGCAAACCACTTTACCACGATCCTTGATGGCCTGTACAAGTACACCATACCCACTTGGGGCTGCCGCTCCCTCCCCTGGTGCGGTGGTGGCTTCGCTTGATTGACAAGCGGATGCGATAATGGCGATAAGGATTAATAATGATGTTGTGAGTAGGAACTTTCGGGACATAATTTTTTCTCCTCCAGCGTGTTAGATATTTGAATTATTGGACCTTTAGGTACACTGAGATTCTGGATTTACAGTGCTCGTGGGCATCACCTCCTTGCAGTTTTACATCCAACGTATTCGGTTTTATAAAAAGATGCTAACGGGAAAACCAATAAGAATTGCTAATATCATTGAGGATCATGATCCCCAGGAAAAGTGTGTTGATCCAGCACCAGTATCGGTATCAATGTATTCAGACTATTATAGGGAATAATTCTCCTTTGGGCAAGTAATTCTTATGATTAATTACAAATTCCCATCAGGAAAAGTTCGAATTTGGCTGTTTCGATAGAATAACTACAGGATTTTGTACCCGATTTCACCTCTCAAGCCAAATCATAGGCTTCTTTAAGCCACTGTATCAATTCATCATCGACATCCTTGCTATCGGTGATGCGGACGCGATGGGATACCATCGCATTAAAACTGCCTGAAGCCTCAAGCCGTCCTTCAGGTTCGGTTCCTTTCAGGTTATTTCCGACATCGACACGGCTTTTCGTTGATGGTTGGATGATTGCGAAGCATCGAACCAGTCATTTCATCGACATTGGATGGCACGCCAAACCCTCCGTAATTTGGTTTTAGTAGACCTTTTATACCACAATCCAAATTCTATTTATTGGATGATAATAAGATATCGTTGCAGCTGTTTACAAAACTCATCCGTGATTACCAGGGAATCGACTGGCGATCTTCGAAAAATCCACCCGTTGGTCCATCGTCCGGCAAAGTTGCCAGCCAGGTGATCGTATCTGCTCCTTGAGCCAGACTTCGGGGCGCGCTGGGACCACCCATATCTGTCCGCACCCAACCAGGCGCCATCGTGTTGACCAGGATTTGGTCATCTTTCAGCTCGTCCGCCATGATGCGGGTGAGTGCGTTCAAGGTTGCTTTGGAGAGCTTGTATGCTGCTGATCCACCACCCATGCTGTTTATGGAACCCATGCCAGAAGATACGTTAACGATTCTTCCAAATTTATGTTTCTGCATTAAAGGTACAAAAGCCTGGCACA
>JBEQLH010000228.1:0-5259 GCA_040326075.1 Anaerolineales bacterium | reverse complement strand
TTATCAATTTCATTTGGTTTAGCATCTTCCTATGCAGGTATCGTGCAGCGAATACTTTATTTGGTTGGCTTTATTTGGTTGCTATTCATTTATAATTCCCCAATCTCTTCACCCGAAGAAATTTAAATACCGATAAAGGGCTTTATTCTTTCAACGACGAAATTTGTATTGATAATTAATTATGCTTACCGAAGATTACATCATGCGCATGATCAACCAGATGGTGGCTGTATTGACCAAGCTGATCGGATTGAAAGACGCAGGACAGTACCAATCCGCGCAGCAGGTTATCGATCAATCCCTGGAACAATTGTTAGGCCTCAAACCTGAATTACTCAAACACATGGATGATTCGTCCATATTAAATTTACTCACCTCCCAAGGTGAATTAGGTACAGAAAGGCTGTATATCCTTGCGGAACTTTACCGGCATGAGGGGGATATCCTAATAGCCCAAAACATGACCCAGGAGGCAATTTTTGATTATCAACGAGCTTTGTCTTTTTATTTGCAGCTCCCTGATGATCAAAAGGACCAAGATTCTTCCAAGATAAAGCAGAAGATCACTGATCTTTTCATCGAATTGGAGAATGTTAATCTGCCTGTTGAAATTCTCTATCAATTGTTTGATTTCTTCGAGAGAAATGGAGAATTTGCTTTTATTGAAGATGTGATCGCCAGGCTGCTTAAATCACCCGAAGCCAGACCTCATATTATCCCGGACATAATCACTTACTACGAACAATTATTGGAAAGTAATGAATGGGAAGCGTATTCAGGGGGATTATCCAGAGCACAGGCAGAACAGAAACTGGAACTGCTAAAGAATTGGGAAACTTGATTTCACTTGATGTGGTTTCTCACAACTCACAATCTCCCCTCTCAATTCCAAATCGAGAAACCCCCACAAACTCACCCTCAACATATTACTAAGCTCTACCCACTGAGTTAATTCGCTTTTCCAAGAGCACTTTCCAGATCCTCCCGCAGGTCATCAATATGCTCCAAACCCACCGAAAGTCTTACCAATCCTGGATCGACTGCCAGAGGTGACCCGCTCACTGAGGCATGAGTCATCACCGCTGGAACCTCTATCAATGATTCAACCCCACCCAATGACTCCGCCAGGGTGAATATTTTTGTACTTTCAGCAGCGCGGCGAGCTGCTTTCTCACCATCCTTCAAGATGAAAGAGACCATGCCGCCACCATTCAACATTTGCGATCTTGCAAGATCTACCTGTGGGTGTGACGGGTGGAATGGGTACAAAACTTGATCAACAGCAGGATTATCAATCAAGAAATTAGAGATCGCCACAGCACTGCTGGCATGCCGATCCATTCGTACTGGTAAAGTTTTCAATCCCCGCAGAACGAGGAAACAGTCCAACGGTCCCGGCACCGCGCCCACCGCATTCTGCAAAAACGCTAACCGGTTGTGTACCTCTTCCATACGGGACACAACCGCCCCACCAACGACATCGGAATGACCACCAAGGTATTTTGTCGTTGAATGAACGACGATATCCGCACCAAACTCTATCGGACGCTGAAGGTAAGGTGTGGCAAAGGTATTATCCACCACCAGGTACGGGGGTGTCCTTCGAGATTGCAGAAGTTCAGCCACTCCAGCCAGATCTGTCACGTTGAGCAGAGGATTGGTCGGCGTTTCCAACCACACCAGGCGCGTATTCTCGCGCAGTCCGGCTCGAACCTGGTCCAGATCGCTGGTATCCACGTAGGAAAATATCAATCCATATCGTTTGAGTTCTTTATCAAACAAACGAAAGGTGCCCCCGTAGACATCGTTCCCAGCCAGCACATGGTCGCCTGGAGAAAGCATTCGCAATACTGCATCCGTGGCTGCCATCCCAGAGGCGAAAGCCAATCCGTATTCCGCCCCCTCCAATGTCGCTATGCATGCCTCTAATGCCGTTCGAGTTGGATTTCCCGTGCGGGAATACTCGTAGCCTTTGTGCTGCCCGACGGACTGTTGGGCATAAGTGGAAGTCTGGTAAATCGGTGTCATTACCGCGCCCGTTTTCTCATCTGGTTCTTGTCCAGCATGGATGGCCAGGGTTTCAAAATGATATGGCATTGGTTTCTCCTTCACATATAAGACCTATTATATCCGGGATTAAACCTGATAACTCAATTCCAGAAATTATCCCCTATGATTTATAAGCATGATCATGAAATGCAGAATGAATTGTCTGTCCTAATGTTTCCTGAAAGCTCCTGATGTGGTCAGGTAATGCCTCGTGGGTTATAATCCCTGTTGTTGACCTGGCATATACTTGCCAGGTTTAATAATGTCTAACTTTCCAAGAAACCCATGGACCTTTTTCTCCAAGACCCGAACGAAATACCTCTTCCTCCCGATGAGGTTCGCATCCGTGAGCTGCGAATCGATCCTCTTCCCGACAATCGACGTATACGTATTTCACTGCAGATAACCCCATTTCAGACAAGACCCAACATTGAAATATTTATTACCAATGAGAATGAAGAGGAATCAGGCAGCCTAACGATCATCGAATCTATCGATCCCAAGATGGAATTCACTGTTCATCTAAAGGATGTCGAACCAAGCGGGAAATACACCGCCTCGGCACAAATATATTATTACGAGGATGATCAAAATATTGCTGCCAAAGCTTCTCAGCAGGAAGAAGGCATCCATCAACTGCCGACCAATGTAAAGATTGTCGACCACCACCAGGCAACATTTGTGATCGAAAATCATCCTGCTGGTGAGTAAGCGAGATCTGTCTCCCATCCGTCGACGATATCATTAACTGCTCAAACAATTGATTACCCCCTTTCATGAAACCCCTTCTGCGCCTCAGATCCTTCATCCGTCCTTATTGGAAACAGGTCATTCTGGCATTATTGGCGCTCGTTGTTCTCACAAGCCTTAGTCTGACGGTACCATTCATCATTGGGCAGGTCATCGACCAGGGACTCGCCAACAACAATGTCCAATTGATTATCACTGCTGCACTGATCTTGATGGGAATCGGTATTGCCAGCGCGATCTTACTTTTCTGGCAGCGTTATTTAACAGAACAAATCGCAGCCCAGGTAGGCTACGACCTGCGAAACCGCCTTTACGATCACATCCAACATCTGACTTTCTCGTACCATGACCACGCTGAAACGGGGCAATTAATCAGCCGCACTATCGAAGATGTACGCTCAATCGAACGGTTCACTGGTAATGGAATCGTGGAGCTTATACATTTGTTCCTGCTTTTTACAGGCATCGTCACGCTACTTTTTATCGCCAATCCGTTCCTTGCGATCATTGCCCTCTTACCAATGATGCCTCTGATTCTGATGACCACGAATTTCGGGCGGAAGATCGGCAATTATTTCATGAAGGTAGATAACTCATTGGGTGAGCTTTCCTCCCGGATACAAGAAAATGTGCTTGGAGTCCAGGTGGTGCGTGCTTTTGCCCGTGAACCTTATGAAATCGAACGCTTTAACCGGGCGAACCGCATCCTTTACGATGCTCGCATCAGTGTGATCAGCGAATGGGCCAAGATAATGCCCACTTCCCATCTGCTAGTAATTTTAAGCACCATATTGATCCTTTGGTTTGGTGGACAGTTGGTGATTGCTGGAGAGATGACCATCGGGGAGGTAGTCGCCTTCAATGGTTATCTGCTCATGTTAGCAGAACCTGCCAGGCAGCTCACCTGGTTGGTGAACTTGGCCGGAGAGGCGGTCGCGGGAGTCAACCGAACCTTCGAGATTCTTGATTACAAGCCTGAGATCCATTCGCCGCCTGATGCCATCGTACCCCCTCAGCTCTCGGGTCGCGTTGAATTCCAAAGAGCTGCCTTGGCATATTTGGGAGAATCTACGCATGCCCTTTGTGAGATCGACTTAACCGTTGAGCCCAACCAGGTGGTCGCTCTTATAGGACCTACGGGATCAGGAAAAACCAGTCTGGTCAATCTCATCCCACGTTTCTACGATGTCATCCAGGGCGCTGTCATGGTGGATGGTTTCAATGTTCGCCAGCTGGACCTGGTCACTTTGCGGAGACAAATAGGTATCGTCCTGCAATCCTCCTTGCTGTTCTCATCCAGCATCCGAGAAAATATCGCTTTTGGTCGACCGGATGCCAGTGAACAGGAGATTGTTGAAGCAGCTAAAGCTGCCCAAGCTGATCAATTCATCACAGGGTTCTTTGACGGTTACGACACGATTGTTGGCGAGAGAGGGGTGACCCTTTCAGGCGGTCAGCGCCAACGGATAGCCATCGCTCGCGCCCTGTTAATGGATCCCCGCATCTTGATCCTGGATGATTCAACCTCCAGTGTCGACACACAAACCGAACACCTTATTCAAAAAGCTTTATGGCGTTTGATGGAAGGGAGGACCACCTTCATAATCGCCCATAGGCTGTCCACAGTACGACGGGCGGATTTAATCCTGGTCATGGATGACGGCCAAATCATCGAGCGGGGAACTCATCTGGAACTCCTCCAGCAAGATGGCCTTTATCAAGAGATTTATGACCTGCAGCTACGCGATCAAGAAAAGTTTCGCGAAGAAGTCGAAGCCCTGGAGTTCTCTCTCGCTCAGAGGTCTCCAGCACCCAGACCACAAGGTTGGGAAGCAGAATGACCACCGCCGGTTTACCTCCCCCAAACGAGGATTTGGTCTTCAAAGGCTACGATCCAAATGTCTCAAGGCGATTATTTTCATTTCTAAAACCCTATCGCTTGCGATTTATTCTGGCTCTTCTCTTGATGTTGATCACCTCCGTTGCGGTAGTGACTGGCCCGTACTTAGTTAAAGTGGCGATCGACGAAGGAATAGGAACCGGTTCGGTGACCATCTTACGCCAAACCGTACTCTTATACATCGGCATCTCAATCGTCCAATGGATTTCTACATATATCCGGGTAAACATAATGGCCCGTGTTGGACAATCGATTATCTACGATTTGCGATCAACTTTATTCGAACATATACAAGATCTTTCATTAAGCTTCTTCAGCCATTACAGCGTTGGTAGAGTCATCACCAGGGTGATTAATGATGTCGGCGTACTGCGTGAATTCATCACCTGGGCGCTTATAGCAGTCGCCCGCGATCTGTTCGTCCTGGTGCTGATAGTGATTGCCATGCTGAGCATGGACGTGCGCCTGTCTTTGTTAACATTTACCGTGCTGCCCGTCATGATTTGGGCAACCACAGTTTTCAAGAAATATGCCCGTGAGAACTACCGGCAAGTTCGGGC
>JBEQLH010000227.1:0-5266 GCA_040326075.1 Anaerolineales bacterium | reverse complement strand
TGAGATTGCCCAGTACTTTTTGGGATTGCTGACAATCCTGATATTTGGATATGGTGTAATTCGCCGGGTCCGGCGTTGGCTTCAGGGACAACCGGAACGGAGAATCGACCATTTAGGCGCCCGATTGTGGTCTGTAATTGTCCAGGGTTTGGGCCAGGTGCGCACCATACAAGATATTTTTCCAGGCATCATGCACCTGACCATCTTCTGGGGAATGATCGCGCTTCTACTCGGTACGATCATTGCTACAGTGGATTGGGATGTAACTCATTTAATCTTCAATGTTCAGTTCTTGACCGGTTGGGTTTATGTGGTTTTCGAGTTAATCCTGGATATCTTCAGCATTTTTCTGTTCATCGGACTGGGTATGGCAATCTACCGCAGGTATTTTGTTCGCCCCGCACGACTAGCAAATATGCCCGGTAAAAATCTCAAATGGGATGATGCCTATGTCTTGATCATGCTGGTGATGATTGGGATTACTGGATATCTTGTGGAAGGTCTGCGGATCGCCGTCGCCCAACCAGATTGGGCTGCCTGGTCACCGGTAGGAAATGCCATTGCATCTACATTCGCCTCGTTAGGAGATACATCTAATCGCACCCTGCATATCGCCATTTGGATAACTCACATGCTGGTTGCCTTCGTTGCATTAGCGAGTATTCCCTTCACAAAATTTTTCCATCTGATTGCAGGTCCTGTAAACATTTTCTTCCGCTCACTTGAGCCGGCAGGAAAGATGAGCTCCCCCACTTCTGAAGAAGAACCAGGAGCCAAGGATTGGCGTGATTTTACCTGGAAGCAAATCCTGGATTTTGAATCGTGTACCCGCTGTGGCCGGTGCCAGGATGTCTGTCCAGCACACACCAGCGGTTTCAGCCTATCGCCCAGAGATATCATGATCAAACTTGATACCTTTATCTGGCAGAAATCGAATGGTCGAGCTATGCATGGAGATGTGATATCTGCCGATGAGCTCTGGGCGTGCACCAGCTGCCAGGCTTGTGTAGAGATTTGTCCGGTCTTCAATGACCAGCTGTCCTCCATTATCGATATGCGCCGTTATCTGGTCCTTGAGGGAGATGTCGATCCACAGTTGCAGGACGCCCTGGCAAATCTTGGTCGTTATGGAAACTCATTCGGGAAATCCGATCGCATGCGTGCCAAGTGGACTAAACCGGTCCGTCCAAAGATCAAAGACGCCCGAAAAGAAGCAGTTGATTACCTATGGTTCGTTGGTGACTACGCATCCTACCATGCCAGCATGACCGACAAGACTCACGCCATGGCACAGGTTTTTCAAACAGCTGGTCTTGATTTTGGCCTCCTTTATGACGGGGAACGCAATTCCGGTAATGATGTGCGCAGAGTAGGCGAAGAAGGACTTTTTGACATGTTAGTTGAGAAGAATTTAATGGCTTTCTCAAAGAGTACATTTCAGACCATCGTGACCAGTGATCCCCACTCATACAACAGCCTCAAGAATGAGTATTCAGAAAACGGCAGCGATCGTTATTCAGTGATCCATTACTCCCAATTGTTAAATCAATTGATCAGTTCTGGGCAATTAGTTTTATACAAGAAACTAGATTACAAAGTCACCTACCATGATCCCTGTTATCTGGGTCGCTACAATGACGAATACGATGCACCACGAGATGTGATGTCAGCGCTTGGCTGCGAGTTAGTCGAAATGCCTCGCAACCGGCAAAACACATTTTGCTGTGGAGCAGGCGGGGGAAGAATTTGGATGGAAGATCCCCCTGAAGTTTCAGAACGCCCAGCCGAAATTCGAGTCAAAGAGGCAGCCTCTCTTCCTGGTGTATCCACTCTGGTTGTCACCTGTCCCAAAGACTACGTAATGTTCCAGGATGCAGTCAAGACTGCAGGCCTGGAAGAACAATTGCTTGTGAAAGACTTAATTGAATTAATTGTAGAAGCAATTGAATTGGCACCAGCTGATGAAGAGTAGCCGAATGTATTTTTATCAGTAAGATCGATACATTTATGATGGATTTTTTGAAATCAATAATTGATAGAGCTAAAGGAATCAGGATACCAATAACAACAAAACTGGTATTAGGGTTTTTGGTAATTGTTGCTTTTATCAGTACTGTCTATATGGTAGTTGGAGTTCAGTTAATAAATAATCGGATCGTTTCTGAAGCACAAGATAAAGTTAAGCATGACCTCAACTCGGCCAGAGAATTATACCTGGGTAGGTTGGAACTGATCAACGATGCTGTTCGCATGACATCAGAACGCTTCTTTCTGCGTGATGCATTACTAAGCGGCAATTTGGATGCGGCGAATCATGAACTATGGAGAATTAAGAATCAAGAAGGTTTGGATATCCTAACTCTTACAGATGCTGCGGGCAATGTGATTCTTAGAACCAGTTATATTGACAACGTTGGTGACAACCAGAGTCATGACGAGCTTATTAAAGCCGTGATGGAAGATCGGGAACCCATCGCATCAACTATTCTGGTCTCCAGAGAAGATCTCTATGAAGAATCTCCCCTCCTGGCTCAAAATGCACATTTTAAATTTATTGAGACTCCACGCGCCCGGCCAAGAGATGAAATTGAAGAAACTGATGGAATGATGTTGAAGGCTGCATCGCCAGTGTTTGATTCCCAAAATAACCTGATTGGCATTTTATACGGTGGAACTTTATTAAACAGGAATTTCGAAATTGTCGATAAGGTAAAAGATACCGTTTTTGAGAAAGTTAAATACAAAAGCAAGGATATTGGCACCGCCACCATCTTCCAAGATGATGTGAGAATTTCTACTAATGTCAAGAACGACAATGGCACAAGAGCATTGGGCACCCGGGTAACACAAGAGGTTTACGACAGGGTTGTAAACGAAGGAGAGCCCTGGATCGGCAGGGCTTATGTCGTAAATGACTGGTATATAACAGCCTACGAACCCATCAAAGATGTGACAGATCAGATCATTGGTATTCTATATGTTGGTATCCTGGAAGAAAAATACAATGATATTCGACAACAGACAATCCTTACCTTTGTCGCGATCAATATCGCTGGAGCACTGGTCTCCCTGATCGTATCCTATTTCATTGCTCAGAGGATATTGGTACCCATCTTTATGCTGGTCAGTGCATCGAAAGCAGTCACTGGTGGAGATTTAAACGCAAAAGTAGAAATTAATACCAACGATGAACTTGAAGACCTGGCCGATTCTTTTAATGCCATGGCTCAAGCACTCAAGAAGAGGGATGAACAATTAAAGGAATTTGCTACACAAAGAATTATGGCAAGTGAAAGGTTAGCACTGATTGGTCAGTTATCCGCGAACGTGGCTCATGAGTTGAACAATCCTCTCACCGGGATCGTCACTTACTCTCACCTGATTCTCGAAGAGACAGAATGTGATGATCCACAGAGAACCTCAATTGAAAAAATTGTTGGTCAAGCAACTCGCTGCAGGGACATCATCCGAGGATTACTTGATTTTTCGCGGCAAAGAAAACCAAATAAAACCCTTTCGAATATCAATACTGTGATGGAACAGTGTCTTTCTTTCGTAGAAAATCAAGCACTATTCTTAAACATTCAGATCAACAAGAAATTTCAAGAAGATTTACCAATGATTGTCGTCGACCCTTCGCAGATTGAACGGGTCATCATGAATATGATCATCAATGCGGCAGAGGCGATGGATGGCAGCGGAGAATTAATCCTTGCCACTCGAAGTGGTCCTTATTCGGAACATATTGAATTGGAATTTAGGGATACAGGTCAAGGGATCAGCAGCGAAAATCTTGAAAAAATATTCGACCCTTTTTTCACCACCAAGGATGTCGGCCATGGTACCGGATTAGGTCTGGCCATAAGTTATGGGGTTATAAAAGCCCATAATGGCACAGTCTCAGTTGAAAGTGAGGTTGGCAAAGGCACAGCATTCATCGTCAGGCTTCCTATGAAAGCTGCAGATGAGGTTCCAGATAATGGAAATAAACTCAAAAATATTAGTTATTGACGACGAAGAGATCGTACTCGATTCATGCAAGCAAATATTGGTTAAAAGCGGCTTCGAGATCCAAACCGCTGAAAATGGGACGTTGGGTTTGAGCCTTATTGAAGAATATCAGCCGGATCTCGTTTTTGTAGATTTGAAGATGCCTGGCATTTCAGGATTCGAGGTCCTTGAGAGGAGCCAGCTAATAGATCCAACCATTGTAATGATCGTCATTACTGGTTTTGCCACGATTGGCTCTGCTGTGGAAGCGATGCAAAGAGGTGCTTTTGATTTTCTCCCAAAACCTTTTACTCCGGATGAATTACGGTTAATCACCCGACGTGGATTGGAAAAAAGGAAGTTGGTATTGGAAACCCTGGCACTACGACGAGAGAAGGAGATGCTCAGAGAACATTTTGCGGCCATTGTCTCACATGAGCTCAAATCACCTTTAGCCGCAGTACAACAATATTTGATCGCATTGTCCAGTGAACTTTCTGGTCAATTAACAGAAGACCAGAACCGCCGGTTCGAAAGAATGCAAACTCGCATCGATGATTTAATGAAACTTATTCATACCTGGCTGCGGGCTATAACTGTCGACATTGAAAGTATCAAGGATAACTTCAAACCAACTTCCATTCCAATAGTAATTAACAAGGCAGTCGAAAGTGTGGAACCGCATGCAATCCGTAAAGATATATCCATTCGAACTTCAATGGAGGATGATATATTCGCGGTCAATGGAGATGAGGGTACTTTAGTGGAAGCGGTCGTAAATATCGTTGGAAATGGAGTTAAATATTCTCCAATCGGCAGTCAAATTGAGATAACTGCTTCCAGCAGCGATAATCAAGTAACGATCAGGATCCAAGACAACGGTATTGGCATTTCGAAAGAAGATTTGCCATTTCTCTTTGAAGATTTCTTCAGAGTCAAATCAAACCGGAGTGTTGAAAGGGGAAGTGGGGTTGGACTAGCTTTGACCCGAAGGATTCTCGAAGCACACGAAGGAACGATCTCTGTGGAAAGCGAATTAGGTAAGGGAAGCACTTTTGAATTGTGCTTACCGGCCGTGAAAGAAATATATGATGAATTGAATCTTATGACCAAGGAACCTGTTAACAACATATAAGGAGGCCCTGATGGGTACAAAAAAAAGGTTATTAATGATTGACGACGATCCAGATTTTGTTGAGGGGATTGTATCAATTCTCGAAAATGCAGACTATGAGGTTGATGCAAAATACAATCCAGATGAGGGATTCCAGGCACT
>JBEQLH010000226.1:0-5269 GCA_040326075.1 Anaerolineales bacterium | reverse complement strand
TGGGCATACTCGAATCTTTAGCCCAACCTCCTCGCCCGGAATCGATGTTTCTGCTCGGCCTGGCGAACTTGCCATCTATCCCCCAGGCGGAAGCGCTAACGGCTTTGCATACCTACGCCGCTCACCTCACAGAACGACGTGAGCACCTTCAAAAGCGGGCGCAGCTCGGAGCGGATTCATTTCCCATCCACGTAGCAGCCATGTTCGATTTCAGTTTAAAGATGATCCAGGCTGAACTTGCCTGGGTGAAGCAGTTCATTCAACAAATGGAGGCATAATATGGCAAAGAGAGATTTCAAAAAGGAACTAAAACACCTTTACCAACCTTCAGCGAAAGAATTCTCCGTGGTGGAAGTCCCGCCGATGAATTTTTTGATGATCGATGGGCACGGTGATCCGAATAACAACCCTGATTTCCAAGAAGGCATGGAAGCCCTCTACGGCATGGTTTACACGATCAAGTTTGCTCTCAAGCCTCAGGGGATTGAATTTGTTGTTCCACCATCAGAAGGCTTATGGTGGATGGAGGACATGTCCGAATTCAGCCAGGAGTCCAAGGATCGCTGGGATTGGACTCTCATGATTATGCAGCCAGATGAAGTTACAGTGGATATCGTTGAAGCCGCCCGTCTGGAATTAGCCCGAAAGAAGAATCCTCCTGCTTTATCCAAGCTGCGCTACGAAAGGTATGCTGAAGGTTTATCGGTTCAAATCATGTATTTTGGCGCCTATGCTGATGAAGGTCCAACCATCGCCAGGATGCATGATTTCATCCACGATAATGGCTACCAGACTAACGGTAAGCACCACGAGATTTATCTCGGCGATCACCGCCGCACAGCGCCGGAGAAGCTGAAAACTGTCATCCGCCAGCCGATTAAACTGCGTGCATAAGAAAATCTGGGAGTTATCCACAAGGATATCTCCCAGATTTCGGTGTTTTTCAAAACTCTACGGGAAACCCAATTTTCTATTAAAACCAATTGAGAAAATGACTATCGAAAATCTGGCTCTGGTTTTGGTTTATTCTCCAAAACAGCTTCGATGCGTTCCATTACCTCATCAGTTAGTTTGGGGACTACCTCCAGCGCAGCCATATTCTCTACGACCTGCTCCGGCCGGGATGCTCCAGTGATCACCGTGCTGACGTTGGGATTCTTCAGGCACCAGGCTAAAGCCAATTGCGCCATTGTGCAGTCCAACTGCTCCGCGATCGGCATCAGCTTGCCAACTTTCTCGATTTTTACTTTGCCTTCATCGCTCTCGTAGCCATCGCGCAGCCAATCGAATCCATCCAGGTCAAGGCGGCTGTCTTTGGGGATGCCCTGGTTGTATTTACCGGTCAAAATACCACTGTCAAGCGGGCTCCAGATGGTCGTACCCAATCCGATCTCCTGGTAGAGGTGTGCATAGTGCCTTTCGACACGCTTGCGGCTGAACATGTTGTACTCCGGCTGTTCCATTAACGGCGGGATCAGATGCTCACGACGGGCGATGGCATACGCTTCCATGATCTTCTCTGGACTCCATTCGCTCGTCCCCCAATAAAACGCTTTTCCCTGGTCGATCAGGTAGTTCATCGCCCGGACGGTCTCTTCAATCGGGGTATGGATATCAGCTCGATGGCAGAAAATCAGGTCGACGTAATCAAGCTGTAAACGATCCAGGGCAGCCTGTGCCCCTTCGATAACGTGTTTACGGGAAAGCCCTTTATCATTTGGGCCGTCATCTCCCCAGAAGATTTTGGTTGAGATGACCAAATCAGAACGCTTCCAACCGGCTTTCTTAATGACTTTGCCCATCACGGTCTCGGCTTTCCCCCCGGCATAGGCCTCCGCATTGTCGAAGAAGTTGACGCCGGCCTCGATGGCTGCCTGCATGCACTCAAGCGCGATCTGCTCCCCGACCTGACCACCATAAGTGACCCAGGCGCCGAGCGAAAGTGCAGAGACCTGCAGACCTGATTTGCCAAGGTAGCGGTATTCCATTGTTGCCTCCAATATTTTTAATTTCTTATGACGTGATTGTTTTGGGTTTTATCTGCTTACGGGCTTGTGATGCCATTTTTGAATTCGCCCCCGATATGGTTGGAAAATTCACCCGGCGGTAGTCATAGTTTGCCCGTAAAGGAAATGGTTTGGAGCTGGTTATCGTATCGACAATTCCCCCAGCCTCAGCGACGATCAACCAGCTGGCAGCGATATCCCAGATCTTGGGAGTGGCTTCAAAACCAAGAACCGCCATACCACGGGCTACCGCGCACATCGAGTAGCATGCAGAGCCCAGAATGCGGGTCTTATAGCGGATGGTGACATCGTACTGTTGGAATGTCCGTGTGCAGCACGAGAAGAAGGATGTCGGTTTACTGGGAATGGGGGGCTGGGTATGGATTCTCTCACCATTGAGGTAGGCTCCAGCTCCTTGTTGGGCGGTAAACATCTCATTCAGGACCGGGAAGTAAACAGCCGCGATTGTGGGCCAACCGTCCACCACCCGAGCGATCGATACACCCCAGATGGGCATACCTAAACTAAAGTTTGTCGTCCCATCCAATGGGTCGACCACCCAAACTGCAGAATTTGCCTCACCAATTGATGGCTGTAATTCTTCGCTGATCAGAGATTCTGTTGGGAAATCGCGCTGGATGGCTTCAGCGATCGCTTGATCAGCTGCCAGATCAGCCTCAGTTACCACACTGTAATCTTCTTTTATACTTGTGAAAATGCCATCAGGTTTGAAGTAAGTTAAGAGCAGTTTCCCAGTCCGGGCAGCGATCTCAGTTGCGAATTTTAGGGACGAATCCATTTGGGCAGTATATCACTTATCGAATATAGAAATCGCTAAAACCAACCATCGATCCGTTGATAAAGAGTTTTTCATCCGGGCGCTTATGGCTTTGTGACGATCTCGACGTAATCTTGTGTCAGTGTTTCCGGAGCGGATGCACTCAAGTAGTTCATCAAATCTCTTGCCAAAAGAGCCTTGTGTTCGGCATCCTTCCGGCTCCAGGTGCGGCTTTTTACCTCCAAGAAGTGCCCTAGAGGTGGATCATCGACCCGATCAAGGTTGATATAAAATTCCGTCCCTTGGAATAAAACACGCCAGCGTAAGCGGTGTTTCTCGATCACCACTTCACTGGTTGGGTTGAAATATTCCCGGTAAAAGCGCTGGCTGTGGATAGCAGGAGCAATATAGCGACTGCGTGAGAGCAGCACGTCGCTTTCGAATTGATGCTCTCGAGTGGGTCCGATCATTGTCAGCCGGTAGCGAACGTTCGTGATCTCGTCATTATCATCGATGTATTCATCTTCGCGATAGCGTAAGACGCCTTGAGTGGGGTCAGTAAATTGGAAATATACATCATATTCGTGGTAATGTCGGGAATATAGGATTTCAAGACCTGTTCCCTGGATGGCATCAAGCACGGGGACTGGATCATCGATGCGTACTTTGACCTGGACCTCAAAGCTTTCGCTTTCTGTAGTGCCACCAATAGCCACCAGCTTGGATAAGACCGATTTTTCCCGTTCTACCAGGAACGAATCGATGCGGTGGGCGTAATCATCTGCCTGGACGATCAGGTCAGCTTGTTCCATGGTCAATAGCTCTCGATCACGCATCAGCCATCGCCCATTAACCATCACAGACTTGACATCGGTGGATTTGGTTGCGTAAGCTAATTGGGAATAGATGTTTAGCTCATCTCGATGGAAACGGGGACTATTATGAAGCGCGGAGGTATCCACAACGATCAGGTCGGCTCGTTTTCCGGGTTCCAGGCTGCCAATGATATCTTCCATATGGATCGCTTTTGCACCTAAGCGGGTGGCCATGTTAATAGCTGTGTATGCTGGAAGTGTGGTCGGATCGCCAGTGATCCCTTTTGCCACAAAGGCTGCCAGGCGTATTTCTTCGAACATATCCAGGTCATTGTTGGAGGCTGGACCATCTGTTCCAATGCCAACATTCAAACCCAGCTCTAACATTTTACTCACCGGGGCGGGTCCGGAGGCAAGCTTAAGATTGGACGAAGGGCAATGTGCCACCCCGGCGTTGTGGTGGTGTAAGGTATGCATCTCTCCTTCGTCAATATGCACACAGTGGGCAGCCAACACTTTGGCATCGAAGATGTTGTTCTTCTTGACATAGGGGATAACTGGCATACCGTGATCGTTGCGAGAATTTTCTGCTTCTAATTCGGTTTCAGCCAGGTGAGTATGCAGCGGTACGTCATACTCAACAGCTAATTCAGCGCTGGCGCGGAGAATATCCTCAGTGCATGTGTATGGTGAATGGGGGGCGACGGAAGGCACGATCAGCGGGTGATCTTTCCAGCGCTGGATGAAATCGCGCGCCTCGGCCAAAGATTCTTCAAAGGATTGGGCATCCGGGGTCTGGAATTTAAGCACAGTTTGGGAGCACACCGCGCGCAAGCCCGCCTCTGAAGTGGCGCGGGCGACCTGCTCTTCGAAATAATACATATCTGCAAAACATGTCACACCATTGCGGATCATCTCTACACAAGCTATTTGTGTGCCTAAGCGCACAAAATCTGGCGAAACATATTCCCGTTCCACCGGCATTATATATCCCATCAACCAGACGTCAAGCCGCAGGTCATCAGCGAGACCACGCAGCAGAGTCATGGGGACGTGAGTATGGGCGTTGATCAGACCGGGCATGACCACTTTCCCCTCACAGTCGATGGTCTCTTGCGCTTCAAAAGAATTTAATATCTCACGTTCTGGACCGATTGCCAGGATACTGTCCCCGGAAATTGCCACAGCTCCAGGATCAAACTGGGTCAGGTCTTCATCCATGCTCAGGACAATGGCGTTGGTCAGTAGGAAATCTGCAGTCTTGGTCATTAAGGTGCCTGCCTCCTTGGTGAAATGTAATTCTTCACATTGAACAGCTAAGTCTCAGGTGGTATGTAATTTATATTCAGATTGTTCGCAATATATCCAGTGTTTTATTGATTGCCCAGTTCGGAGCATTCTCCGGGGGTCCTCCATAGCGGATGGGAAACAAGGTTTTTTCCTCCGGAGTGATCATAGCCAGGTAGATTTCCTGCTGCTCCGGGCCGGGAATTATTGTCAAACCCAGGACAATATCGACCGCTCGTTTTTCTTGGTAGAGAAGAATGAAATCAAAAAGATCGTCATCAGATAATCCTCTGGTCAGGGTCTCGCCCCCTACAAAAGGTCCTTTGGCGGAGGCCAATCGTTTTATAAATTCACCTTTCATGCCGGCTTCCACCACTGCCAGC
>JBEQLH010000225.1:2735-5275 GCA_040326075.1 Anaerolineales bacterium | reverse complement strand
CCATTGCGCTTCAACCCGAAGTCGCCATCGAGACCAGGTCCCTGTTCGTTGCCATCGAAACCCAAAGTGAACAATGTCGCGGGCAGTCGGTCGTTGATCACTTTGCCATTCTGGGTCAGAAGCCTAACGCAGAAGTTGTGCTCAAAGCCTCCCGCGAAAAGTTTTGGGACATGCTCTGTAATGCGGTTCGCATGACATAAAGTACCAGAGAATAGTCCCCATCCGAAAGGCAACCTCAATGAGTTTCCATCACCTGCCTAAAGTTGAATTGCATCTCCATTTGGATTGTTCGCTAAGCTACCCGGTCGTCTCCCACATTGACCCGTCCATCACCCACACCGATTATCAAAACAATTTTATCGCGCCTGTCAAATGCACCAATCTGGCTGATTATCTAACCAGGGCGCCAAACGGCATTCGCCTGATGCAAACGGAGGAACAGCTCAGGCTTGTGACCCAAGACCTGTTCACCCAACTGGTACAGGACAATGTGCTCTACGCTGAAATTCGCTTTGCCCCGCTTCTCCATAATGAGAATGGTCTCTCCCCCCAGGACGTAGTCCGTGTCGTCAATGCAACCGTCTCCGAATTCATCAAAGCAACCGGGGTTGAAGCGCGAATTCTCCTCTGCACCCTGAGGCACTTTTCAGAAGAGCAAAGCCTTGAAACAATAAAGTTGGTGGAGCAATTTCACGGCACATGTGTGGTGGGTTTTGATATTGCTGGAGATGAAGCCGGGTTCCCAATTGATGAGCACCTCAAAGCGTTTCATTACGCGCGCGAACATCATATCCCCTGCACGGCTCATGCAGGAGAGGCAAAAGAGCCGGAGAGTGTGTGGGAAACGCTGCGGAATTTTTACCCCGCGCGGATTGGCCATGGTGTGCGAAGCATTGAAGACCCGCTATTGATTGAGCATTTACGTAGCAATAACATTCACCTTGAAGTTTGCCCGACCTGTAATGTTCAAATAGACATTTATCCTGATTATGAATCTCATCCTGTTGACAAGCTTTATCACTCAGGTTTGTCCCTGAGTATTAACACCGACACTCGCACCATCACTAATATCACCCTGAATCAGGAGTATGAAAAATTGAATCGCGTGTTTGGGTGGCAGGTAGAAGATTTCCTTAATTGCAACATTAATGCCTTGCGAGCGGCATTTATCCCGGAGCAAACCCGAGAAGAACTCATGGTTAGGCTGTTAGAAGGTTATTCTGAAGCGGTTTGATAAGTGACCAAAGCAGATCTTGTATTAAATCTCCCCATCCTAATTGTGATTTCCTGCAGCTACATCCAGAATAGCAGGTTACAAAAGGATAAGTCCTGGAAGAGCTGATAATTATGAATTAAGTGTTCTATCTTATTTATATTTTCCCCACTGGGGCCATATAGATTACAAATTCATCATCCCCATCTACTTTCAATAATTCGTTCATTTTTGTTTGGTCAAAAGCGCCCACAGCGCAGGTACCGGCCCCGATCGCGCCTGCGGCTGTGTATAGATTCTGGCAAATATGTCCAGCATCCAAGGCAACCAACCTGGCAGCAGCCTTGTGATATCGCCACTCGGAACGGTAGGGGATCGCGGTCCAGATGAAGACTACCGCAGCTTCTTTGATGAAATAATAGGGCTCCTCGTCTGATTGGCTGTTTTGGTTAAGACTGCCTTGATTGACTTTTTCAGAGAGAGCTGGATCGAGTTTCTCCTGGACTAATTTGTGATCGATGGGCAGGTAGCGGTAAAGTCCGGGTTCGATCCCCTCCACCCGGTTAATGCTGAGGTAGGTTTCTATCGGGTGGCGGTTGCCACCAGAGGGGACGTTGCGCATGACGTAAGTAATCCCATCTTCGGTGACTTTGTCGCGCACGCCTTGGGTAGCCCATAGTAGGAAGGAAAGCTCTTCGAGTGTGAGGGTTTCCCTGGAAAAGGTTCGGTGGCTGATCCGCTCGCGGATGACATCAACAGCAGGAGCTCGACCAACTGTAAACTGGTCGGGAGATATCAGGTCGGTCAGGACCGCGTTGGGAGGGATGGATTTCTGAAGGTCCGGGCGCGGGAGACCTTTCTGCTGATCGCTGCCGAACTCGTCAAAATGTGTCCATTCATAGGATTTGAGCAATTGGCGATTGGTTTTTGGCATGCGGTTCTCCGTTGTGTGATAACAATTGGTGAGATGATAAAATTCAATAACTGTGCTGATATTAATTGTATCAATAATGGAAGAGTAAGTAAAATTGTGAGTGTAATTAATCCACTGCAGTAAAATTTTACTTTATTAGAATCCTTCAGGGTATTCACACCGCTGAAAGAGATGCAGCAGAATTTCGGTCCCACTATTGATCATGTTTTGACCATGACTAAAATGCAGCAACGATATAATCAGGTGAGAGATAACGGTCACTTGACAAAATACTCAGTCAAAAGGTGAAAATATTATGAAAATAACAGCCAAGAGTTCCACCAACGTCCAGGTTCGAATAAAAACAGGTCGCCACGAAATCATTGCTGACGAACCGATCGGTATTGGTGATGA
>JBEQLH010000225.1:0-2635 GCA_040326075.1 Anaerolineales bacterium | reverse complement strand
GATATTGCCTCGAAGTGCCCAGTCCACCGCACATTGACCAGCGAAACTATCATTCGGACAAAGGTTCTTTAGTGAAGCGTTTCTTGGTCGAAGTTTTAGTTGGGACAGACAATATAAAAGCTGTCAGGAAATTGATGTCAGAGGGAAGGTGATTGTCGGATACTGGCTATTTTATTAAGCAGCACTGGGATTTATCTTTCAAAAATGAGATCCAATCATTATTACACCAGAATTTAGGAGAATCATAGATGTTTGATTTCGCAAATAAGACCATCATGGTAAGCGGGGCAATCGGAAATCTGGGTGTTGTCTTGACTCAGGCGTTTCAAGCCTCAGGGGCAAAACTGGCGCTTGTCGATCGAGGTGAGGATCGACTGCGACAGGCTTTTCCTGACCTGGTCGGTTTACCAGACTATTTAATGGTGGATTGTGCTGATTTAATGGATGAAGCCGCGGTTGAAAAATCCGTGTCCGAAGCCATCCAACATTTTGGGCGGATCGATGTCTTGGTCAACACCGTGGGCGGTTTTCGGGCAGGTAAGATGCTTCATGAAACGCCGATTGAGACCTGGGACTTTTTGGTCAATTTGAATGCTCGCTCGGTCTTTATCGCTTGTAAGATGGTTATCCCCCATATGCTTGATCAGGGATCGGGAAAGATCATTAATGTTGCAGCCCGCCCGGGGATTGAGGGCAAGGCAGGAATGGCTGCGTACAGTGCAGCCAAAAGTGCGGTCATTCGCTTGACAGAGAGCATGGCAGCGGAATTGAAAGATCATGGGGTTAACGTTAACTGCATCATACCGGGTACGATAGATACACCGCCCAATAGGGAAGCTATGCCCAAGGCGGATTACAGCACCTGGGTCACCCCTGAATCCCTGGCGGATGTCGTCCAATTTTTATCATCCGCAGCTGCTCGAGATATTCATGGAGCGGCAGTTCCAGTGTACGGCAGAAGTTAAAGAAAGAATTCAAGCCTGCAGTCACATTAAAATCCCCCATTTCTTATCACGCAGCGTGGGGATCAAACCATGTTTAATCCCTGAACATCTTCGAATCGTCAAGCAATGTTGGTGTTACCTGCCTGATGGGAAAATCGAGCTTGGCATCAATACAGCGCGCTGCAGTCCGGCATCGCGGTGAATGGCGCCATCTTTCGGGGCATTGGTCATCATTAGAAGGAAATTCCGCCGGGAGGGGTAGTGCACCATGGCGAAATCACTCCAGTCATCGTGCAAACGATTGCTCTCATCCCCAACAAGAACTGCTGCAACGGGTCCGATAATATCCGGGTAACCACCGACGCTGACCAGATAGGGCAGTATGCGGCTCCCGTAGCGATTGTAGGCAGCTTCTCCCGAAACATCCTCACCACTTGCATATTGTGCCTTTGAATAGTATTTGTTGAGGTTCATCATGTAGAAGGGTGTGCTTTGATCGTGTTTTCGCAATTCCTCGAGCGTATCGGGGACCGGGCCTGTCTCAGGATTAGCTATTTCACGAAAGTGGGGCATTTCTTTTTCGGCATTTGTTCCCATAATGCGGCCAAGAACAGGTGAGAGAAATCCAATTGCTTTGACCACTCGAGGCAGCCTATCTGCAGGTCGCACAGCCAGGCAATAGATTTGTGAGAAGGCAGCCTGGCGTTCAGCCTGTGTCGCTTCAAACGCCAGCAGGGCTGAATCTCTGGATGGGAATCGATCCACGGTAATGACCTGGAAGGGCATCTCTCCACCAGCCAGGATTTGATCGACCTGCACATGGTGAGTGCGCTGTCCGCTTTGTGCTATGACTGCATATTCTGAAGTCTGGATGTAATGTGCATAGGCGGATTGATCTTTAATTGACAGGAAATTCACCAGCGCGAGCTGACCATGGGGTAAATTCTGAAATAGGGTGCGTTGTTGACGCGTGGGCTCAATGGTCATGATCAGCACTCTACGGAGAAATGTTCAATCAGCAATTGGCTGACTTCTCTGGGTTTATCATGCATCACCCAGTGGGTGGCATCTTCGAAGGTGACCAGGCGGCCATCCAGGCAGGGATCGACGCTGAGCGGGGCCATCTCATAGCTGATATGAGGATCTTGCTGCCCCCAGATAATTAGGGTCGGTACCTGGATTTTACGGGATACCGACGATTTTCCCAATTGCCTGAGCGAGGCACGGTACCAGTTAATCATGCTGGTCATGGCGTCGGGTTGAGCCCAGGCTTTTCGGTAGCGGTTTCGCTCTTTAGTGGTTAAATCATCCGGCATTGCCGAAATCAGAAATTGCCAGTTGTTGACCTTGACTAAGCGTTCCGGCAAACTGGGTATCTGGAAGAACACTGCATACCAGCTTTTCAGCATTTGCGAGAGATGGGTTCTCATGTAATTTCGCATTACCGCCGGATAGGGCACATTGGCAATAGCGAGCCGCTTGAGTCGCTCAGGATGCTGTATAGCCAGATTCCAGCTGACCATGGCGCCGAAGTCGTGCCCAGCAAGATAAAACTGGTCATATCCAAGGTTATCTGCCAGTCCGATGATATCTTCAACCAGGGTATCCATCCGATAGCTGGAAACCCCTTTGGGCTTGTCGCTCAGGTTGTAACCTCTTTGGTCAGGCACAATGACCCGGAAACCGGCCTC
>JBEQLH010000048.1:12097-15367 GCA_040326075.1 Anaerolineales bacterium | reverse complement strand
TCTCGGGAGTCATGACCCATCTCTGCTGTGAGACCACTGCCCGGTCTGCCTTTGTGCGCGGGTTTGAGGTCTTTTTTGTCATTGACGGGACGGCTACATATAATGAAGACTATCACATGGCAACTTTGCTTAATCTGGCACACGGTTTTACCACTCCAGTACTGACAAAAGAAGTTCTCAAATTTATTCATGGCATGCCTGAGAAAAACAAATCATGAGCCATAATGATGTGATTGTTATTGGGGCCGGTCCGGGTGGTCTTGCGACCGGTTTGCAGCTTATGCGCTACGGTATCAAAGCCCAAATATTCGAGCAAGATAAAATTGGCGGATTGCTGCGTAATGCTAATTTAGTAGAGAATTATCCGGGTTTCCCTGGTGGAATCCCCGGATCAGATTTAGTGAGGTTGTTTGAAGAACACGCGCGGGCAAATTCCCTCCAGATCACTCCAGAGAGAGTCATCGGTCTCAACCATAACGAAAATCGATTTGAAGTCAGGACCTCACAGAATGTTTATCAATCACAGATTGTGGTGATTGCTACCGGCACCAAGCCCCGCAAATTTACTGATTTAAAAATCCCGGAGCAGTTTATCAACCAGGTTTTATACGAAGTCTATCCTGTCTTAACTCTCGAGGGACGGCGGATTGCCATCGTCGGGGCGGGAGATGCAGCTTTTGATTATGCGATGAACTTGAGCAGAAAGAACAAGGTTATGATCTTAAATCATGGTGAACAAATTAAATGCTTACCGCTGTTGTGGGATAGGGCCAGTGCTTCTCCCAACATCAGCTACCACCCTCACACTCGGATTTCAAAGCTGACTTCCAGTGATGATCTAGAAATGTGTATCGAATGCATCACCCCTGATGGGATTAAGACAATAAAAGTGGACTTATTAATCGGTGCCATTGGGCGCGATCCCCAATTGGATTTTCTCTCTGGTAATTTTCATCAAAAAGCCATACAATTGGAAAGTTCTGGTGAATTATATTATGTTGGTGACGTAGCAAATGGTTTGTACCGGCAAACAAGTATTGCTGTCGGTGATGGAATATTAGCGGCGATGAGAATATATCGCCATCTTGAGGAGAAAGTTTAGTGAGAGTTATCGCTTCTACTGGTAGAGAAGATGTGGCCATGGTATATGTGGTCGATTTGGGTGAGGGCAAACTGATTGAATGTGTAGAATCTGTCCAGCCGCCTATCCCGCGCGAGGAAAAATGGGTTTTATTGGTATCCACTATGTTTGGCTGCCCAATCGGATGTTCAATGTGCGATGCCGGAGGCCATTACCAAGGAAAGCCAACCAAAGATCAAATCCTTGATCAAATTGATTTCCTGGTCAAGAAGCGATATCCTGATGGGAATATTCCAGCCAAGCAATTTAAGATTCAGTTCGCCCGCATGGGTGAACCCTCATTAAATCCCAATGTCCTGGATGTGCTGGATGAACTTCCAGAGCGCTACAATGCGCCCGGTTTAATGCCTTCCTTATCCAGCGTTGCTCCGAAAGGAACCGGTGGTTTTTTTGAACGGCTGCTGGAGATAAAATATTCAAAATACTCCGGAGGTCATTTCCAATTCCAATTCTCCATCCATACCACGGATCAGGATTTGAGAGATAAGCTCATTCCGGTCAAGAAATGGAGTTTTGCTGAAATGGCAGAATATGGTAAACGTTTCTATGCTCCAGACGACCGGAAAATCACCCTTAACTTTGCATTGGCTAAGGACATGCCAGTTGATCCCGCGATCCTGCGCGATTATTTCACACCCGATAAATTCCTGATAAAGATCACTCCATTAAATCCAACTTACCGGGCGATGGAGAATAACCTTTCATCATACATCAACCCAAATGTGGAAAGCAACGGTTATCAGGTGGTTGAATCACTGAAGCAGGCTGGATACCAAGTCATCGTCAGCATCGGGGAAGTGGAGGAGAATTTCATTGGCAGCAACTGTGGTCAATATATAAAACGCCATCTCTCGGCTTCAAATCCCATCAAGGATGGTTATACATACTCTATTCAAGATAATCCTGGATAAATCTTCACCAGAAATTATTGTCCACGAACCGCGAGTATGCAGCACCAAAATTTACCACCATTAATTTTACAGGAAGACATTTTCCTGTTGAAATTTAGAATGAAAATATTTCCCCGGAGGTAGCAAATGTTCGATCACATATTGTTAGCCGTTGATGGCTCTGACCATTCCCTCAAAGCAGCTAAGGTCGCTGGCAACCTTGCCCGTTTATCTGGCGGTACTCTGCATGTAATAACAGCATATGATGAAGTACCGGGTTACCTGGGTGAACCAAATTTATCAAATGCGATCGCAGAGCGGACTCAAAGCGCTGAGAAGATCTTAGCGGCAGCCCTAGAAGAAATCGGTGAGATATCTGGCGAGTACGAATCCGAATACCTGGAAGGATCTCCAGCTGAAACCATCCTGCGGGATGCAAAGACACATAATGCTGATGTGATCATCATGGGTACCCGCGGACGGGGTGAGATGCGCAGTCTGCTGTTGGGAAGTCAAAGTCATAAGGTCCTCTCCGAAGCAAATTGCCCAGTTATGCTTGTAAGGTAATTTGCCCCGAAATACTACTCAATCCCAACAGAATCAGTACTTTTGATCAGATGTGGTCTAATTCTAAATTGAATCCCCGAGTTCGGCTGCTAAATCTTCAGCCTGTTGCAAAACTTCTGGTGTATTGACGTTCCAGAAGGCAAGCCCATAGGGATCGTATTTAATCAGCTCATCTATCGAAATCTGGCTCACGTTGACTGAGGGAAACCAAGAGATCAATCGTCGCTCACCAGATTCTAATGCCGCCCGGACCGCAGGTAAACACGTTTCACGGCGATAAACCGCGTGCAGCGGTTCGTAACCATTCTTTGTGAGAGGGATCACGACGTCCGCTTGTTTCGAGTGTAGCTGATTGCTGGCAGCTGCCAAAATTTCTGGATTGACAAAAGGCATATCACAAGCCACAACAATCACCGTAGAGAATTGGGCGGCGGACAAAGCAGTCAGCAATCCCCCTAAGGCGCCCTTCCCTGGCAGCTCATCCCGAATCATTGGAACCCTGTAATCCAGAAATCTCTCTGGATGATTTGTCGTCACGTAGAGCTCATCTCCAAGAGGATTTACTCGTTTCATAACTCGCGCGAGCATGGATTCGCCCAGAAATGGCAATAAGGCTTTATCCTGGCCCATCCTCCGAGATTCACCCCCGGCTTGAACAGCAATACTGATCAT
>JBEQLH010000048.1:10519-11997 GCA_040326075.1 Anaerolineales bacterium | reverse complement strand
ATGGTCGCAGGGGAATCTGCCAGGTTCGCTTCAATCAGCAGGGGAAACTGCAGGTCCCCTGGGGGTATGTGGCCGCCCTGCAGGTCGATCCGATTGAGAAGAAACCATTTTTTCACATGCTCCCAGGATCTGAAGCGCTCACATTTGGCATGCTGGGATGCGACTTTCACTGCGCATACTGTCAAAACTGGATTTCCTCACAAGCTGGGCGCGATCCTGCCTCAGAAATCTCAGGAAATTATATTCAGCGCATCTCTCCTGAACAATTAGTTGCTTATGCTGTGCAATCAGGTGCAGGAATTGTTGCATCTTCCTATAACGAACCGTTGATCACCTCAGAATGGGCAGTAGGTATATTCAGTGAGGCTCAAAAGGCTGGATTAAAATGTGTATATGTATCCAATGGCAATGCCACTCCTGAAGTTCTCCGCTACCTGCTCCCTTACCTGGTTGGATATAAGATCGATTTGAAAACCATGCAGGATCGCCAGTATCGCAAACTGGGAGGAACTTTGGATAACGTGCTTGACTCCATCCGGCTTGCTAACGAGTTGGGTTTATTTGTTGAAGTTGTCACCCTGGTTGTGCCCGGTTTCAATGACTCGACGGAGGAACTTATTGATACAGGACGCTTCATCGCATCTGTCTCGCGCGATATCCCCTGGCATGTAACTGCATTCCACCCTGATTATAAAATGACAGAGCCACCACAAACCTCCATTGACACTTTAATCAGAGCGGCCGAGATCGGCCAGGAGGCGGGACTTAATTTTGTCTATGCTGGAAATATCCCCGGAAGGACAAAAGAATACGAAAACACCCTGTGTCCAAATTGTGGTATGCAGCTGATCGAGCGCTACAGCTATGTGATCCAAAGCTACAATCTAACTGAAAATGGGACCTGCCCGAGATGCGAAACCGTAATCCCAGGAATCTGGACCGATAAACCTGAGGACGTCCGAATAGGGGGTATGGGTATGCCAAGGCCTGTGAGATGGTGAGTGATTGGCATGACAGCAAAGCATTCTTCTCAAGATCTATCGGCATACGTCTTGCAACATATCCCCTGTTGACCCTGTCCAAGGTTCAGGTTTAACGGTTAAAATATAAACTGATTAATATGGCAAATTCAATCGACCTTCTTATTTTGCCTCTTGCACGGACAGATGGTCAAGACCAACCAATCGTGCTGGGCTTGCATGTCGCTATACCACCCCGGAAATCAGCCCGTTTTAGAAGCCGAGACCGGCTGGCACTGCATCTCACTTTAGATGGCAATGCGCCCTTACCCCCTGAGCAAATCAACCAGATATTAGCAAACCTGGCAAAAGCCTATTACAGCACTGCTGGTACGGTGACCACCGCTCTGCGTGCGACTGCTGAATCAATGAACCAGTTCCTCCTTGACCGGAACTTACGCAACACCAGTACCGGTCGCCAGGCTGTTGGATTCCTCACCCAAATCATTCTGCGTGAAA
>JBEQLH010000048.1:0-10419 GCA_040326075.1 Anaerolineales bacterium | reverse complement strand
TTCTTACTGCATGCGCAAACTGGTTCTGGTGAGCTGAGATTGCTGCGCCCGGTCCGCCAACCGCGACCAATTCCCGCAGCGGCTATTCCTCAGTCACTGCCAAATGAGATCGATGGGCAATCAGAGGTGCCTGCTCCTGGTATTAAAGAACAGGGGCTGAGTACAACAGAAAAAGAGGAAGTCAAAACCACTGAGACTTCGGAAGATACTCCACAAACTCAACCTGAAGGTTCGTCGGTAGTTGAAGCCGCGCCGGTGATAGCTGCGGCGGCTGTGGTAGGACAAGCAGCTGCAGCTGGAAAAGATGTTCCACTCCCATCTCAAGAAATAACTCCAGGCTCTACCCCAAGCGATCGAACTTCTATCGGTCAGTCTCTCACCAATTCTCTGCTTAAATTATTGTCAGGTTTAGTTGCTCTGGTAAAAGGCATATTACCTGACTCAGGTATTTTCACCCTTCCACCAGCGACGATGGCTTTCACTGCAGTTGTCATTCCACTGACAATCGTAGCTGTCGCGGCAGTGGTTTACTTCCAGCGTGGAAGGGCAGCCCAATACGACCACCACATTTCCCAAGCTCAAGAAGCAGCCCAATTGGCAGAGTTAACCACAGTACCCAGAGATCAACGAATAGCCTGGGAGACCACTTTACTGCACCTCAATAATGCTGAATTGTTCCAAACCACCGAAGATTCAAAGGAGCTGCGTCAGCATGCTCAGGGAATTGTTGATTCCCTCGATACAATCGAAAGGCTTGACTTTAGATCCGCGATAGTTGATCAGCTCGATGAGACAGCACAGATCACCCGTTTGATCGCCAGGGAGGACGGGTTATACATGCTTAATGCTACTGATGGGGTGGTTGAGCGAGCAATATTAACCGCTGACGGTTATCGAATTGATACAACTTTTCAATGTGGTCCAGGGCCATATGGGGGTTATATCGTTGGTTCCCTGATCGATATTGCTCCAATGCCACCGGGAATTGATTTTAGAGCAGCCATCCTGGGCATAGATGCGAATGGGAACCTGCTTCGCTGTATTCCCGGAGATACTCCATTAGCATCTCCTATGGAACCTCCTGACATTAATTGGGGCAATCCTCAAGGCATAACCATCGACGCCAACGACCTGTATGTTCTCGACCCCCAAACCAATGCCGTATGGATTTACAGAGGCATGGATGTCTCTCAATCACCCAGGCTTTTCTTTGATCAACAAATCCCACCCATGCAAGATGTGATTGACATCGAGGTGAATCAAAACGACCTGTATTTACTCCATGAAGATGGTCACCTTACCACCTGTCATTACAGCGTCCTGGCAACGTCACCTACTCGCTGTGAAGAACCTGAAATATACACTGATCCTCGCCCAGGTCGGCAAAGCGGACCATTTATTGAGGATGCATTCTTCTCTCAAATCCTATACTCTCCGCCCCCCGAGCCAACCATTTATCTGCTTGATCCGAACTCGCAAGCTATCTATCGTTTCAGCGTTCGATTAACCCTCGATCGTCAACATCGATCCCAGGAACCCCTGCCAGAGGGACCAGCGTCTGCATTCACGATCGATCAAAGCAGTCATTCAATTTTATTAGCCATCGGGGACCAGGTTTATTCCGCTCCTCTGCCTTGAAGGCCTACACCTATATAGCAATACATTCCATCATTATCTCTCATTGCGAAGCTCATACCAAGAGCATACCAGCACAGGGTGTATTTCAGTTCACTCTGAGCATAGCCATCCTTGATCAGAAGGTCAATTTATGGAACGTTGGTTGAGGTCGGCCAGGGTGTATAAGTCGCTTGAACGGGTGTGCTCAATGTTGAACCCGGTGAGGAGATTGGTGAAGGGCTTGCAGCTTCTGTCGGTAGTGCTGCTGTCTGGATAAGAGTCGGGGGAATTGAAGTCGGAATCACAGTGGGCAAACTCAGCCCAACTGTAACACTAGGCACAAGGGTCATATCTGGAGGTGTCTCTTCCCAGAAATACATTCGATACAACCAGACTCCAGCAAAAATAACCAAAACGACGACAAACAGCCCCAGGGCAAGAATTAATCGAGACCTGGATTTCGGCAATACTGAGACGATTAAATTCTCAGGAACCTGGATTCCGATGATAGTAATATTATCGTGACCCCCGCGAGTGTTGGCTAAATCGATCAGCTCTTGTATTGCACCTTCCAGGGAATAAGCTCCCATCACATCTCTGATCTCTTCATTTGAAACGAGATCCGTTAATCCATCACTGCACAATAAAAGTTGGTCTCCTGGCTCCAGGTGCATACCCTGGTTAGCCACTGCTTGTTTGTCACTTTGCTCCTGGTTTAGATGCAACCTGAAATCAGGCAGGGCAGGTTGCTTGGATCCCAGGTGACGGCGAATCAGGTGAGCATTTGGGTGTGTGCGCGCCTGTTCAGCTGTTAATATCCCCGATTCGATCGCCTCCTGCACCCAGGTGTGATCAATGGTCACCTGGATAATTCGCTCTTCTCGAATGAGAAAAATTCGAGAATCACCAACTGAGGATATATAAAGACGGTCACCGATCACCCATGCACAGGCTGCAGTTGTGCTCATACCAACCTGCTCAGAATCAGAAATTGATTGTGAATAAATTGCCTCATTCGCCTGGTAAAAAGCTTGCTCTAGTGTGACCAGGGGTTGGTCAGCGTCACTTTCAGCGATCACCTGGCTGATGGTTTCTACCGCCAGTGATGAGGCTATCTCACCAGCTTGATGGCCTCCCACTCCATCAGCAATGATGGCGATTAATGCAGGTGTTGGATCAGACTCGCTAATTTGATAAGCGGAAACCGCATAGTTATCCTCATTGTTCTTTCCCCCTATACCAGGATGTGTGGCGGCAAAAACAGACAAATGCGCACTTTCAAGCGGGATCACAGTAATGGTTCCTCAAGCTTTTGGACAGGTTTGCGGACCCGTTTTGGATTGCGCATGATAAAACGAAAACCAACTCTACCCATATGAATTAGATCACCCTGCTCAAGTTGGATCCCCCCAGATGAGACCGGGGAGTAATTAACCCAAGTTCCTGCAATGGATCCCTGATCTGATATTCGAAAATCTCCGTCTGAAGTCCGGCGGAGTTTGGCATGCAGTCCATCAACTGAAGGATCATCCAATACCTGGTCGACTTTACCTGGATCTGTCCCAAAGGTCACAATTTCATCGGTAATCGGTATGGGAGGGGAACTTTCCTCCTGGGCGCCATCAATGAGCGGGATAAGTTGTGCGTAAGATTTGGATGTTATTCTTCTGCGCGGCCATTGGAGACGATTGATCCAGGTCGACCGAGGTTGGGTGGTTGGTTCCTGATCAATCTGGATAGGTTGTGTCACAGGATCAGATTGTTTATTTTTACGCCGCCTATCTCTCAAGAATCCTGGGCGCAACCTGCCCCCAAGAACCAATACTAATAACAATACCACTCCTGAAATCGCGACCACAATCACGGTCAGGATCGACCGATTTTGAGAAATGATTCCCAGTGCACTCGTTGAAGGAATTCCAACAATTACCTGTACTGATTTATCCGCACTCCTATAGGTCAATCCAAGGTTGTCCACAACTTCTGCTGTGAGAATGTGCTCCCCACTCGAAGCGTGTTCACTCAAATCCCAGACAAAATGGTCAAATGGTTCTTCTGTATTTATATCCACCACAATCCCATCGACAAGTAGAGATGTTTGTTTCAGTGACCGGGAATGCCCATCCGGGAATTCAACCAACAATTCAAGGTCTTGAGAGCGTGGCATTAGCGTATCGGGGGTCGATTCGCCATCCTCACGATTTGATCTTTCAATCTCCATCGGGGGCGAGACAAAGGCAATGTTTGGCGGAAGTACTTCCAGTTCAAAATCCTGCGGAGATGTTGTGAAGACCTGCCCATCGATATTTCCCTCAGCCCTCACCTGATGGAGACCACTGTTGGTAATCTGCGAGTCGTATGCCAGATAATAGATATCGCGCAACGGCTGGAAATACTCCTCCGGGGAAGGAATTGGTTCTTGCCCAGAATATGGAAACATCTCCCCGCCGGTTTGTTGAGCCAGATCAGATAATTGTTCCGCCTGCGGAGAGGAAAACAACTCTGAGGAGGCAACCAACCAGATATATATTTGAACTCCTTGCTGGTTAGCCCGCGCCGCCAGACTTTGCAATCCCAAGGAGATATCCTGCTCAGGAAGTGAGGTAATAAAAAGCACTGCCCGGCTCATGCCAGAATTCGGTGTTGGATCTGCTGCCACGTCCAATGCCCGGGCCAAAATATCAAAGTCAGGACCAGCTACACGTTCAGCGGGAATAAACGAATCAAGTACTGCAGACCACTCATCTAAATTTGTTTGGTGAGCTATCTCGGGCCCATCTGCCATCACGATGCTCATATCATCGACTGTCGAACCTGTCCTAGCGCTCACCCAATCTTCCAAAGCCTGAACCAGATGATCATAGCGGCTCAATCCCTGAACATCCCGAATATCAAACGAAGGTCCTGGACTGATCGCTAACACAAGCTGGACTCCAGGGTGTAATTGACTTAATTCAGCAACTGGTAAATGTTCACCATCTTCGATGATAACCACATTCTGTGTTTCCAAACCATGTACGAACTCCCCTTCTGGTGTACGGACATCCAGATAGCTTGAAATCTTTGGAAATTCATCGGTATCTACTGGCGCCAGTCGAGCTTGACTCCCCTCTTGTGCACTGACTGATCTACTGACAACACCCAATAAAAGGAGCTGCAAACAGACCAGGGTCATAAATACCCTGCGTGGGGGTAGTGACATAGCCGAATTTTAGCACATGTTCAGGAGGGGGTTGGATCTGGAAACCTCATTCCCATTCAATTGTTGCGGGGGGTTTACTGGTGATATCGTATACCACCCGATTGACCCCCTGAACCTCATTGACTATCCGGTTGGCAATGCGCGCCAGAATATCATCCGGCAAGCGGGCCCAATCTGCTGTCATGAAATCTTCTGTGGTGACTGCCCGGAGCGCAATGACCTCCTGATATGTGCGTTGGTCTCCCATTACACCCACAGAGCGGATCGGCAGAAGCACAGCAAAAGCCTGGGAAGTGCCATGAATTTCCTTGCCACCAGCTTCGGTCTTCAACAATCCGGCCATCTCCAATTCGGTGGTAAGAATTTCGTCAGCTGCCCGTAAGCGTGCCAGGCGGTCTGGTGTCACCATCCCCAAGCAGCGCACCGCCAATCCAGGTCCTGGAAAAGGCTGCCGCCATACTAACTCACGTGGTAAACCAAGTGCTTCACCCACGGAACGTACTTCGTCCTTAAAAAGGTAGCGCAAAGGCTCAACTAAATCAAAGTGCATATCTTGTGGAAGACCACCAACATTATGATGCGTTTTGATGCGATCTGCGTCAGGGCGATCAGCCGCCCGAGATTCGACAACATCAGGATAGATTGTCCCCTGGACAAGAAATTCAGGGTGACCAAGCTGCAGTGCCTGATCTTCGAAAATCCTGATGAATATCTCCCCGATCAACTTGCGTTTCTCTTCGGGTTCTGCGACGCCTTCCAGCTTTGTCATAAACACGTCTACTGCGTCAACAACCACCAGTTCTATTCCCATTGATCCTTGAAATGCGGAGATAACTCTGCTGACTTCTCCTTGGCGCATAAGACCATTATCTACAAAGATCGATACAAGTTGGTCACCGACGGCTCTGCTCACCAGGGCAGCTGCGACACTCGAATCTACTCCACCACTGACTGCCGCCATTACCCGTTCCGCTCCCACCTGATTTCGGATGCTTGCCACGCTGTCCTGGATGATCGACTGCGGTGTCCAGTCTCCCCCAACCCCACACACATCCATCACGAATCGCTGAAGAAATTTTTCGCCATGGGGAGTATGGCGTACCTCAGGGTGAAATTGGACACCGTAGTAGCAGAGATCGATATTACCAATAAACGCGGCTGGTGAATTATCGCTTCTGGCAAGCACCTCAAAACCTTCTGGAGGCACTTCAACCCGATCACCATGAGACATCCACACTTTGTGTTTACCTTGATCTATGATCGGATTTGGACGAATGGTTTCTAATTCAGCAGGACCAAATTCACGCTCACCAGATGGCGCTACCTGGCCTCCTAATGCCTGGGTGAGAGCCTGCATGCCGTAGCATATCCCCAGGATGGGAAGCTCACTTTCCATGACATAAGTTGGAATATGGGGTGCATGGGGTGCATACACGGATGCTGGACCACCAGAGAGAATAAACCCCTTTGGATTTAAACCAAGCACCTGATCGGCTGGTGCATCCCATGGGAATAGTTCGCAATACACATTTGCTTCTCGAATCCGGCGGGCGATAAGCTGCGCGTATTGAGAACCAAAATCGAGAATTGCAATTGAATCCATCATCTGTTCACCGTCATTAACATGCCAGCAAATTGATTAATCGGATTAGTGACCCAATCATTCTCCCACAAAACTGATTTTATCTCCGTCCATCCCAGAGACAACTGCCAGAGCTTCGATCGGAATACCCAGCTCAGCCAGAGCTGCCCGGCCACCTTCAAAACTCTTTTCGATCAGCGCTCCGATTGCCACAATAACTGCACCTGCAGTTTGAGCCAGGCGCACGAGACCAAGTATAGTCGCTCCAGAAGCGAGAAAATCATCGATGATCAGTATCCGTTCTCCGCCGGCGAGATATTCCGGTGAAATAATTAATTCAACGGTACGCCCTTTTGTGTGCGATGGGGTCAGGGTTAGAAAAACTTGATCCGGCATGGTTATAGGTTTCGATTTGCGGGCATAGACAACCGGCAGACCCAGGTGGAATCCGGTCGTTATTGCAGGGGCGATACCCGATATTTCCGCGGTGAGTACTTTGGTCGCGCCCACATCACGGAACCGGCGAGCAAACTCCTGCCCACAAGCATCCATCAAAACTGGATCAACCTGGTGGTTGATAAAGCCATCAACTTTTAAGATACCATTCCCTAGATTCTTACCCTCCCTGGTAATACGATCTCTTAATACCTGCATGCAGCCCTCCTTAGAGTAGATGTGTATACAATTGGCTTGGCACGATTTTACATCCTCTTCGTAGAACCGACCAGATGTTTAGAACAAATTCAAGTTCTATAATCCTGTGAATTGCCTATGTTAAAATTGTACTCATGCTGATTTTAGCTTCCAGCTCTCCCCGGCGCCAGTTCTTGCTCAACTTCTTGGGTATTCGTTTTCAAGTCATCCCTGCGGAAGTTGACGAACGGATACAAGGTATGGAAAACCCAAAGGACTATGTCCTGCGTTTAGCGCACCAAAAATCTCTATCAATTGAACCGCCACCATCCAATCGTTCGGTTGTCATTGCTGCAGATACAGCTGTCGTCGATGGGGATCAAATTTTGGGAAAACCAGCCAGCCCCCAAGAGGCCAGGATGATGCTCCAAAAACTACGCGGTCGCAGCCATTATGTTTATTCGGGTCTCTCTGTGCGCGATACCGCCAATGATAATGTGCAAACCGATTTATGCGTTACTGAAGTACAAATGCGCGCTTACCATGATTCAGAGGTCGATGATTATGTCGCAACTGGAGACCCACTGGACAAAGCTGGGGCATATGCTATTCAGAACTACAACTTTAATCCAGTTCAAAAAATTACTGGATGCTATACTAACGTGGTCGGATTGCCGCTTTGCCACCTGGTAGAGGTACTGGGTAATTTGGAAATCAATACCCCAGATGAGATTACCCGGGGCTGCCGCACACCAAACGGTTACAATTGCCGTTTAGCAGAAATAATCCAGGAATACAGCTGATCATTGGGGCATAAATCTAGTTCAGGTAAATATTAATAAGACGATTAGAGATGACCTGATCGATTTTTCACATTCGGGAACTAAGGTAGAATCAATCCTGTTTTTCCGCTTAAGGGTAAATAATACTTATTGGGTTCATAAGATATAAATGAAGAAATCTCATTGGCTGATCCTGGCCATCCTAACCATACTCATGGCAGCCTGCAACGGGGCAACGGACGAGCCAACTCCCACCCCCCAGGCTCCACCAACTTTATCCCAACCAGGCGTTAACACGACTCAAACTCCGGATGTTTTGGAAACTATTCGCACATATCTCAACGCCTGGGAAAATGAAGACTACTCATTAATGTACAGCCTGCTGACTGCTATCAGCCAGGATGCCATTTCAGAAGAGCGATTCGAGGAAATATATCGGGAGATTGCTGCTGAAGTTGCGCTCAGTGATCTTGAAACCCAGATCCTGTCCTCACTAACCCAAACCCGGACGGCTCAAGCATCTTACCAGGTTATCATGCACAGCGCATTGGTGGGAGATATTCAGCGCGATACAACAATGAATCTCAATTTGGAGGAGGGAGATTGGCGCGTGCAGTGGGACGAGGCCCTGATCTTACCCGAATTGAGCGGCGGCAATACCCTGCGCATGGACTATTTAATTCCTTCCCGAGCCAATATCTATGATCTCGACGGGCAGGCTCTTGTAGCGCAGGCAGATGCCACTGCTCTAGGTCTCTTTCCAGATCAGATTGATCCCGATCAGGAAGCCACACTGCTCAATGAAATCTGGCGGTTGACGGGAATCTTTCCAGACACGATCCGGGAGCGGTACGAGGATTTTCCACCTGGCGCAGATTGGTACCTGCCCTTGATGGCTGTTTCAGCTGATGCAGTCAGCCAGCGAGAAAGCATACTTTCAGGATTATCTGGATTGGTGATGCGGCCTTTCCGTTCACGTTACTACTTTGAAGGTGGGATTTCGCCACATGTTGTCGGTTACGTCACCGCAATTCCTGCAGAAGAGGTAGAAGAATACCGGCGGTTAGGCTACCGACAGGACGAGCGCGTTGGTCAAGCAGGGTTGGAGAAATGGGGTGAGCAGTCTTTATCAGGAGTGCGCGGTGGGGCACTTTACGTCGTTGATCCAGAAGGACTTACAGTGACTAAATCGGCCGAGACTTCACCACAGGCTTCCCAAGCGATTTACACCACTCTGGATAAAGACCTGCAGCTGGGCGTCCAACAAGCTATCGAAGGCTTCAGGGGGGCAGCGGTGGTGATCGAATTAGATACGGGCCGGGTGCTGGCTATGGCTTCCACACCTGGATTTGATCCTAACCTGTTTGAGCCTTCTAACTTGAACAGTGGTTACGCATTAGGAGATATATTCGATCCCGATTCGACGCCCCTGCTCAACCGGGCATCCCAAGGTCAATATCCTCTGGGTTCAGTCTTTAAAATTATCACCATGGCAGCTGCCTTAGAGAGCGGCTTATACACTGCAGATACAATCTATGAATGCGGCCATACTTTCACCGAAGTCCAGGGTATAACACTTTACGATTGGACTTACGAGAAGGAAGTAGCGGCCAGTGGTACCCTGACCCTTTCGGAGGGCTTGATGCGTTCGTGCAATCCATACTTCTACCACATCGGTAGGGACCTCTTCCTGCAGGGATTAGAGAGCGCGGTTCCCGATATGGCACGCGGTTTTGGTCTGGGGGAAGCCACAGGAATCGAACAAGTTGCTGAAGAGGAAGGTCAGGTTCCGGAACTTTTCGGCGAGGTGGATGCCACCAACCTTTCCACCGGTCAAGGCGCTCTGCAGGTGACACCCTTACAAGTAGCCAATTTCATCGCTGCTGTTGGCAATGGCGGTACATTATATCGCCCACAGGTTGTCGAACTTATCCAGCCACCGGATGGCGAGCCAACCTATACTTTCACTCCTGAAGTGCTCGGTACTTTGCCGATAACTGAAGACACTCTACTGACTATCCAGGATGCCATGATCAGTGTTGTCGAGAACCCCCGCGGAACCGCCCATAGAGTATTTGCCAATTTCCCAATTGAATTGGCTGGCAAGACCGGCACTGCCCAGGATCCACCACGCGATAGCCATGCCTGGTTTGCGGGATACACCTACGCCAACCGGGAAGACAAGCCAGATGTGGCCGTCGTGGCCGTTCTGGAGAATGCAGGTGAAGGTTCAGATATCGCAGCTCCTGTTGTTAGAGGCATCTTGCAGCAGTATTTCACCGGCCAACGGGACACGTTCCCCTGGGAGGTACTGCCCGGCGTTTGGAAGACACCAATTCCCGAAGTTACTGAAACTCCTGAACCATAATTAGGAAAGAGGTTAATTTGCCCTCAAACCATGACTTAATGCCCGGTCTGATAATTCGCTCACAATCTGGGTTCTTTAACGTTCAAACGAACGAAGGCCTCCTGGTCTGCAAGCTGCGTGGGAGATTGAAACGGGGCAGCAAAGAGGGTGATCTGGCTGCCATTGGTGATCGAGTCCTGGTAAGCCTGGTAGAGGATGGACGTGGTTTAATCGAATCCATCGAGCCGCGCCAAAG
>JBEQLH010000224.1:0-5281 GCA_040326075.1 Anaerolineales bacterium | reverse complement strand
TATAATTTTCCGCTCTTCATCTGAAGCTCAATCCCCGAGTTACCAGAAACTCTGAAAATCCATCCGCGAGGTGTGTATCTAATCCCCCAACCATAATACCAAGGATGCGTGACAACTCGATAAGTTTCAATGTCTTTTATTGGAAATTCCTTACGGATTGCACCCAATCCCAATTGTATCTTCATTTTCTGATCAGAGACTTTCACAGTCATCACAGCAAATACTCCAAGCACGATGAGCATTACGATCAGACCGAACATCGCTTCCTGTTTAAAATTTGTGAAAATGAATAAGGAAATTATAATCAAAATCACAGCACCATATGCGGTGAGCAGAAAATATCCAATTTGAGTGTGTTTGTACTGGGACATAGTTCAAAAACCCATTAATGCTGCCCAAATTTCATCCAACATGGATGGTTAGACCCATTAAATATGAGAACTTCAGGTGAAAGTAATATTATAAGTGATATTCAACGAATTTTTTTCAGTAGGGGTAAATATTAATTGGTACTTTTTCTCCATATACTCCGATCACATTCTAAACTAATATGAGTTATATCAGCACAAAAAATCAATAAGGTCATTTTGTTTAAATAATGGCACAGAGGTATTGGGAGAGGTATCTGATGTATTATACATTCCTCGGGATTGATGCCCTTATCAGCGATTGGATCACAGCCAATCTACTGGCAATCATTACAGTGTTCTTCTTAAAGCGCACAATACTATTTGATAAAATCGTCGCTTGGTTGGAAAAACGCGCACCCAATGAGTTTTTTCATCACAACTCCAGATCGATTGTGTTTGCATTCTTAGTCGTATTTCTTGGTTTGATCCTATCCATCATAATTATTGTTGAACCAATTCAGGGTGGAGTGATGGCGTTTATTTCGAATTTCATCCAAGCGGATTCTGCTTGGAGACAGTATTTCTCCATAATCGAGGATCTATTACTTATTGGGGGAATTTTGATTTCACTGGCTTTAATTCCCTTTGTAGGTTTCCTATATTCCAGGATTTGCCAGGTTATAAATACCTGGAGGGTGACCCATTTCCGGGTGATTCGAATTCACAAACTGGAGATTCTTACACCTAACCAACTGGCAAATGTATTGCTTGCAGCTGTCAAGTACATCCGCTTGACGGTTATCTTATTAATTTCGCTTGTGTGTATTTCTTTAGTTTTCAGTTTGTTCCCTCAGACAGAAGGATGGGCTCAGACCATACTGGGCATAATGGGGGAGATGTTAGCTGCATTATGGGAAAATTTCTTGGCTCTTCTTCCCAACCTGATTTCTCTTATCGTGGTTGTTATTATCACACGTCTGGCATTAAAACTTCTCCGTTTCTTCCATGATAGTCTTCAGCAGGGAAAAATCAAGTTTTCGGGAATACACCCAGAACTTATAGAACCAACTTTCCAATTGGCGCGTTTTTTAGTGATCGCATTAGCCTTGGTGGCAGCCTTTCCATATATCCCTGGCTCCTCCTCACCAGTTTTTAGGGGTTTATCAATCTTCGTTGGTTTCTTGATTTCTCTTGGTTCGACTTCATTAATAACTAATATTGTTTCAGGAATTGTATTAACTTATTCGCGTGGATTGAAAATTGGAGACCGTGTTGAGATTGGAGATACATTAGGGGATGTGATTGATCGGACAATCCTGGTAACCCGGATAAGAACGATCAAGAATGTGGTAATAACTATTCCTAATGTAAAGGTCATGCAAAATGAAATAATAAATTACAGCGTGGAGGCACGAGAAGAAGGTCTAATTCTTCATACGTCTGTTACGATTGGTTACGACGCACCCTGGCGGAAAGTTCAAAAGCTGTTAATCAACGCGGCGATGGAAACGGGGGATATTATGGAGAATCCACCACCATTTGTCCTGAAAACCAATTTAGATGATCATTATGTGACCTATGAGCTAAACGCCTACACCTCTAATCCTTCAGAAATGGCAGAAATTTATTCAGAACTGCATCAAAATATACTTGATATGTTCAATGAAGCCAGCGTTGAAATCATGTCACCTACTTATTTTGCCTTCCGGGATGGTCAAAGTTCAACTATCCCTGAAGTAAATGGCAATAATAATGGGAAGAGTAATTTGTCGCGGAAAAATGAAACCAAAACTTCGTATAGCCAGTATCGAGAAAAGACCCAACCTTTGGGTACAGGGTAATTCAACCTCCTGCAATCGATGAGATGTTAATCGGTAAACGCCGCATCAAGATATTGGATTATTCCTCAGCGGGAATAATATCAATATTGTAAAGTAAAATTCGGAAAATATTGCTCATTGAAAGGATACGACAGTTAAGACCTGATATATAATAATAGGTGTTATGATAATACCTTCCACTCATATTCAGGAGGTAACTGGATGACTTTCGAATCTTTGATTATATGGATTATTGTCGGAGCACTTGCTGGAATCGTCCTCGATACCGTTATGGGTGGGATGCGTATTGGTTTGGTCGGAGCGATTTTAATTGGGGTTCTTGGCGCGATTATTAGCGGTTGGATATTCCAGAGGTTTTTGGACATTCAAATCTTGCAAGGAATATTTGGAATAGCGATAGAAGCCCTGATTGGAGCAGTCCTACTGCTATTAATCTTTGGGGTTATTAGAAGATTTTGAGAAAATAATTCAGCCAATCCAAGGTTTCTTCAACCTGATTGTTGGTAAGTATGATAAGTATCAGACCGCATCATTACTTGACTGTCCGAGATCGACAATCTTCCTAATATTCTCTTCGGCTTTTTGAAGAATCAAATCAGCGTAATCATTCATTGAATAGGGCTTATTCCTATTATTGATCTGGTGGTGACGTCTTAACAATGCATCGATGACTTGCATGATTGCATTCTCATCCATACCAGGTTGAATGGGAACTGTACGTAATTTTTCCAACCAGAATGGAATAACTCCCCAATTAAATGTGCATCCTTGGGGAATATCGTATCTACCTTTAGGATGAGTAAATACAATCCCGCCTCGTACTCGGGTCACCTCTGGAGCGGCAGCTATGACTTCAGGAGCATGCCTCTGAATAGTTTTGATGACATCCTCAGTCGCTCGCTTCCATTGATCCTCATAAGGCTGGTCTGCCCGTCTAATTACTTGATTTGACCTTGGATTGAGACGTCCAGCGGATTGGATTTGCGTCCATACGCCATCGCGCCAACGGATTATCCCTTTAAGATACTTAACTTCGAAAACCCAGACACCTTTCGTGCCAACAAGAATTACATCAATATCTTCCCCACCACGTTGTTGGATTCCATAGAGGAGGTAAAAATCTTCTTCGAGAGTTTGCAATCGGACAATAAAATGATATTCGCCGGTTGCACCCGGATGAGGTTTCTTACCCGGTAATTCACCTTGTAATCCTTCTTTCCACAAAGGCACCAGCGGAGTTAATACTCCTGACTTAAGTGGATCTGCGGGAGGAGTTGGCTTCTCTTGATCTCTTTGCCAAATCCACAGCACAACGATTATCGCCCAACCAGTTAATCCACCGAGAATTAATATTGGAGCAAAGCAAAACAATGGCCCACGAAAATCGCCGAGTTCATTGATCAGGATCAATCCAGGAAGAACGAGTAAACCAAGTATCAGCAAGGCACTTGCCATCCATACTCCCAGGCGAAGTCTTCGACTGAACTCTGACCGCTTTTGGTTATACCCTTTTAACTCTTCTTCGTAAACTGCGCGCTGCCCAGCATAAACTTCAAGCAATTGTGGACGCCACTTGCTGTGTAAGTCAATCTCGGCTCGACGGATACGTTCATATCCGGAGACAATACCTGAAAGGTGAGTATTAAGGATTTGCATAAATATCCAGATGCAGCCTAAAAAGTATGATGTTGATTATTTCCAGCAAATTGGATCAGGAAGGCTAAATAGAAGGAGCAATGACGAGGGATTTAAGCGATCGATCAATCTCCAAACGTGGATCCGGATTCAGACGCAAATTTTGATCGCAACTCGTCTATCTTCTTCATTTCGCCATTCTCATTTTCATAGAACCAGCATTCCCAACCATTGCATGGTTTATCTCCTGAGAGGTGTTTTGCTGTTTGATGAATGGAACCAATGAATCCAGGGATGAGTAATTTTCCATCAGGTTTAATAATCGCTTTGATATCCGAGTCACCATTCAAGTACAGAGTTTGTCCTGGATACAGCAACCCGTTCTCGACAAGATTTCCAAAAGGTATCCGTTTTTGTCCCCGTTTTCTGTCACGCACATTGAATACGGTGGAATTAAATTCGCCTGGAATTATGTGGTCAAGCCTATCCTGAGCCAGTTTGATATATTCAATATTATTCTCTATCCCGACCCAATGGCGATGCAGCTTTTTTGCCACTGCACCAGTTGTCCCAGTGCCAAAGAAGGGATCAAGAACAATATCTCCAGGGTATGTGGAGGAAACGATAATTCGGTAAAGTAATGCTTCTGGTTTTTGAGTTGAATGGGCTTTCTTCCCATTTACTTTTATCCTTTCTTCTCCAGTACACAATGGAATTTCCCAATCACTGCGCATCTGTCGCCCTTCATTCAGGTCCTTCATTGCGTGATAATTGAATTTGTATTTGCCTCTTTTTTCTTTACAAGCCCAAATCAATGTCTCATGGGCGTTTGTAAACCTGACACCTCGAAAATTCGGCATTGGATTTGTTTTTATCCACACCACATCATTAAGGAACCAAAAACCTAAATCCTGTAAAATGGTTCCAAGCCGAAATATATTATGGTATGTGCCGATCACCCAAATGGCACCATCATTTTTTAACACTCTGCGGCACTCGACTAACCATGCACGGGAGAACTCGTCGTAAGTTTCAAAATTGGGAAATCGATCCCAATCATCATTGACGGCATCAACACGAGTAAGGTTAGGGCGCCAAAGTTCCTGATTCAACTGCAGGTTATAGGGTGGATCGGCGAAGATAAGATCGACTGAATCTTCAGGGAGCGATCTTAATACCTCAATGCAATCTCCCTGCATGATGCAATCTAATTGGAGAGATTCCTTACTCATCCCGAAACTATAAAAGAAAAGCTTCATATATGCAAGTAAATCTTACAAGAGTTTGGAGAAGAAATCCAGCCCACAAAGAGTTAAATCAAACTGATAATTGATAGAGAACCAGAGGATATTTTCACATTCCAAGGTAATCTTCTGAAAATAAGGGTTGTCCACATTCAAACTAATACTCAGTCACTGTGATTTTGATGAATGGTAGACCTTACGATACATAAAT
>JBEQLH010000222.1:1204-5290 GCA_040326075.1 Anaerolineales bacterium | reverse complement strand
CATCCCATAGGCGAACAGTTCCATCTTCTCCAGATGATGCCATTACCTTCCCATCCGGGCTAAATTTTAATTCGAAAACCGTTCCTGAATGTCTCTCAACGGGAGAGCCAACCTGCTGACCAAATGTCCCAGAGTCGCGGTCCATATCCCATATCTGGATCCTTCCATCAAATCCCCCCGAAGCTAAGGTCTTCCCATCTGGGCTGAGTTCAACAGTGTTTATACCCCATCTATCTTCCTTCAAAATGGAGCCAACTATCTCTGCCGTCTCAACATCCCAAATCAGGATGGTTTTATCCTTGCTTCCCGAAACCAAGGTCTTTCCGTCAGAACTGAAGTTAACACCCCTTACGTAATTCGTGTGCCCTTTCAGCGGGGAACCAATCGGCTGGCCATATGTGGATGAAGCCCGATCCATATCCCAAAGGATAATCGTATAATCATCGCTTCCCGATGCAAGGATCTTTCCATCTGGACTAAAATCGAGACCCATTACATGGAACGAATGTCCGCTTAGACGCCTCACAACGGTATCTTTCTCGAATTGTGAAGAGTCATTCAAATCTCGTACATAGACTGTACCGCTCTGACTCGATAATGCTAAATACCTCCCATCGGGGCTGAAGGCAAGATTAAAATAAATGTCTGCCGGAATCCTCATCTCACGGATTAGCGGATTTTGTAATGCAATATCCCATATCAATACCTTGTGGTCCGTACTTCCGGAAGCGAGTGTATCTCCGTCCGGACTGAAGGACACTGCGAAAACTGCACCATCATGGCCGGCAATGTGGAAGCCTAGTGGTTGGCCATATGTGACTGAAGCCTGGTCCATATCCCATTGTATAAGGATGCCATCTTCACTACTGGAAACCAGTAGATCGCCAGCTGGGTTAAAAGTCAAATCCCAGACAGATTCTGTATGCTCACTGAGAGGCTCGTGGAGCGACTCTCCAAACGCCTCAGATTCCATATCCACATCCCACAGTTGGATGGTGTTGTCCTTGGATCCTGAGGCTAACGTTCGCCCATCCGGGCTGAAGGTAACGCTGGTGACGAAGGCGGAATGGCCAGAAAGTGACGGGACGAGTGGTTGTTCGGTCTCCACATCCCACAGGATCACCGCTTTATCCGCACCTCCTGAAGCCAGGATAGCCCCATCGGGACTGAAGGCCAAGCTGGTGACAATGCCTTCATGACCATTAGGAAGTTTAGATATCATCTGTGCGAATGAGTTTGAACCTGCGTCTACATCCCACAGGAAAATCTCTCCATCTGCCCCCGCGGAAGCGAGAATACGCCCATCCGGGCTGAATGCCACGCTCCACACATTACCTGTGTGGGCACTCAGCGGTGAACCGACGGGCTGACCGAATGAAGGCGAGTTCTGATCCACATCCCACAAGATAACCGTATCGTCGAAACTCGCTGAAGCCAATAAGGATCCATCCGGGTTGAAGCTCAGACTGTTGACGGGTCCCTGGTGATTGCCTAAAGGTTCCCCAAGGGGTACTCGCTTGGTTGCGTCCCACAAAAAGATCTTCCCATCCATATCTCCAGAGGCTAATAAAGTGCCGTCTGGATGGAAAGCTACGCTGCGGATGTCATTTTGATGTCCATGCAGGAAATGAGAGAGATTGGGATTGTGGTTGAGTGCAGTGTACAAACTACCTCTGCCTTCGATAGTATCGACTCTGCGAACCGATTCGACACCCAACAACAGCGCCAGGTCATATTGCTCATCTACCAAATTCCGCGCCTGGGCAGCCAGCAAACCAGAGAGAGCACTTTGGGTTTGATCGCGTTCAGCCGCCGCAGTAGCCTGGGCTTGTATCGCGGAATTGCGCTGCAGGTCTACTTGCCGCCACTGCACTCCAGCGAAGACCGCCAGGATGAGGGTAACCACCAGCCCCACCGCGAGTCCAATCGTAATTCGCTGCCGCAGCCGGCTGCGCTCTTCCCGGCTGCGACTTCTCGAGTCCAGGCTGGCCTGGATGAATTCTAAATCTGACGGACTGAGATCGCGCCCCCTTTCTGCTGACCAACTCTCTGCTTCCGCAAGCGGTACTCCGCGCAGATGCGCTCCTTCATCTCTGTTTGTGGTTTCCCATTGACGAATCGAGTCGCGTAAGCTCTCCTGCCAAATACGGAAGACGCGGTCCTCTTCAATCCATTCCTGCAGCCGATCCCAGTTCCGGATCAGTGTCTCGTGCACAACCTCTACAGTCTCATACCCCTCATGATCACGACCTGTCACCACCAGCCGCTTATCAGCTAGATATTGAGTTAATGGCCAGTTCCCCTCCCCAATCTCTGAACGATCAGCCACTCGCCGTGTATCCTCCGTACCCTTTCCCGGTCGCACTAACTGCACGATAATCCGCCTGGTTGCCTCTTGTTCTCCATTATCAAGTTCATCGTATACCTGATCGGCATAACGCGCCAGTGCGCCATCCACTTGCCCAATACTTTCATACCCATTATGCGTCAACCAACCAGACTCCGCCTGCTCCCAAAGTAGGGTTAATGCGAACTGCAGCAAAGGCAGATTTCCCGGTTCTTCGCCGACAGCGTCCAGGATACGCTCAACCAGGCCTTCTTCGAATGCTGCTCCTTGCACCTCGGCTGGAGTCTCAATTGCTGAGCGCAGCTCCTCTTGAGTCATCGGCCCCAACATCAGCGAAGCATTCTGTAACGCATCTGCAAAGGGGCGGTATGACAGTGCCTGACCCATAAAATCAGCCCGCATTGTGATCAGCAGGGCAAAGGGAGATTTCCGACTGCCTTTACCATTCTCGAAAGCATTCAATAATTCATTGATAAAGATTTGTTGAGATTCCGGCTCTGGACAAAGGGTGTACAGCTCCTCGAACTGGTCGATGAGAAGCAGTAATTTTTTCCCCTCATGATCATTCTCCAGCACACGTTCCAGCAATTGGTTCAGGGTTAAATTACGCCCGCTGAGCGCCTTGGCCAATTTCTGAGCCTCGATTAGTCGATCCGTCTCGCTCAAGTCGCTTTCCAGCAGGGGCAGTAGAGCCGCGGCCAGCGCATTAAATGGACGCGCACCAGGACGGAAGGAGGCGATCAGCCAATCACCGCGATCACGCAAACGCGGCAGCAGACCGGCATAAGCCACCGAAGACTTACCCGAACCGGATGAGCCCAGAATGGCCACAATCGCCGGTCGCGTCTTTATGGCTGACAGCAATTGGGACGTGAACTCCTCTCTGCCGAAGAAAAATGGAGCATCTTTTTCTCGGAAGGCAGACAGGCCCCGGTAGGGACTCTCCCCAATTGACCTCGGTTGTCGCGCTGCTATCAGGGACTCACTGGTGAGTGGTGGGGGCCACTCACCCCTCAGCAGCTGTCCGTACAGTTCCTGGGTTTCCTGCGCAGGTTCTACCCCCAACTCTCTTGCCAACACGTGCTTTAATGTTTCGTATTGTGCCAGGGCTGCATCTCTCTGTCCGCTGAGCGCCAGCAGTCGCATGATCTGGCGGTGTGCGTTCTCTCTGCTTGGCTCTATCTCAACCTGCCGCCAGGCATATGGCAGGGCGGACTCGATTTCGCCTTGCGCCTCAAATGCATCACTGAGCCGGTGAAGAGTGTCCAATACCTGCCTATGATAGTGCTCTCTGTTGAGCAGCTGCCACTCTTCGAAAGGGGGACTATCTGGTAGGGAGAAACCTTCCATGAATTCCCCCCGGTACATGTCAACCGCGTCACCCCATCCCTGGATCACGCCTTGGTCAGGTTGTCCCTTAGCTTGTGAAAGGGAAGTGAAACCGGTCACATCCACCCAGGCTTCACTTTCCTGGTTGAACTGGATCGTCTGGCGCGAGATCAGCAGGTAGGGTGGTTCTGCTCTTTCGTCTCCTATCCCCTTACGCAGATCTGCCAGGGCGCGGCGTAGACTGGACCTGGCAGATGATTCCGGGTAATCGGGCCACAACAAGCCAGCTAACTTCTCCCGCCGGTGCGGCCTTTCCGACTCAACAGCCAGATATGACAAAAGGGCGCGCACTTTGTCTAACCGCATTGAGGGTACCGGTTCCCCATTTAGCGTGACTTGGAAAGATCCTA
>JBEQLH010000222.1:0-1104 GCA_040326075.1 Anaerolineales bacterium | reverse complement strand
GAGAACACATTTGAAAATAATCCTTCTCAATTTCAAGGGGTAGAGAACTCCTCTCTTCATAATCCTAATCCCTCAGCACCGGAAGTCATACTTCAAGCAGCCACGGGAGCAACCATCTCGTTCCAGACTCAGAATGGTAATACGATTGATAATACACCTCCTCAGATAAGGGATATCCCCTATCTGGTGTTGTCCAGGAATTCAGCGTTGACGAATGCAAATGAACGCACCCTGCACATTACGGTAAACAATCTGGAAGTGCCCCCTATGGGTTTGACAGTATCTTTGAGGTTAGAAACCCAGCACGGCGATCCGGACCTGGGTGGTGACTCCAACAATAGAATCTTGGTTTGGAATGAAACACGCAGGATCGACAATTCTGAGGGGACTACACAATCTGATGTGATGGTCGTCTTCAAGGTTGAATTCGGAGAGCTTATTCAATCTGGCAGCAGGACGATGACAACGCCGACGGATTACTACCGATATGATGTCACCCTGGTGGATGAGGCTACGATAACACAACAAGCTATCAGCCAGGAGTATGCCTTGCTGGTCGAAAACCAGTCGATCGCAAAGCTGAGTGCATCAGGAGAGGCAGCAGAGAATGGAGGACCGGGTGAAATCACTCTCTATTACTGCGATATGTTCCCATTTCAAAGAGATGCCCGCGATGCTTCCACCAAATTATCCAGGGAGGATATCCCCGGCTTTATCCAGACCCAACTCCTGCCCAAGATGCTCACCGCCATCCGCGACCAGGTGAGCTGGGGATTCTATTGGGATAAAGCCTGGACGAATCCTAGGGTTGAGGAAGATCCAAACCGCTTGAGTATCGCCCTTACCGATGGCAGAACCTGGTTTCATGACCCTGCACCGGTCCGGGGCCATTCGAACATATCGATTAACGTCAACGGTGGCAACAACAAGGATTATGACACCCTCACTGATGGTTTGATGAGCACCTTCCACCATGAGCTTTTCCACACCTTCCAGCGCAGCATCCATCAGGCAATGGGCGGAAACGGGGATGTCTCTGGAAAAGACAATGCCTGGCGATTCTTCTCCGAGGGGACAGCCTCCCTGATCCCGTCCATAGCTCAG
>JBEQLH010000223.1:0-5290 GCA_040326075.1 Anaerolineales bacterium | reverse complement strand
GCCGCCGCCAGCCCACCGCGGGTTGCATCTCGGAGACAGTGAATCTCATTGCTGGTAGCCAACATGGTCTCTACCAGTTCATGGAGCGGAGCAGTGTCGCTTTCGATGCGGGTTTCAAACTCCAGCCCCTCCCGGACGGACATGATCGCCATGCCGTGGTCGCCAACCGTGCCGCTAACGATGACCGCATCACCGACCTGTGCATTTCTCGGGCCGATGGTTACTTCGGAGGGGATCAGACCGATGCCAGTTGTGTTGATATAAAGCCCATCTCCATGTCCCTTATTGACCACCTTGGTGTCCCCGGTCACGACCTGGACCTCCGCGATCTGGCAGGCCGCAGCGAAAGAAGACGTGATCATCCCCAGAGTCTCCATGGGTAGACCTTCCTCCAGGATGAATCCTGCACTCAGGAAAAGTGGTCGGGCGCCGGTCATCGCCAGGTCATTAACGGTGCCATAAACCGCAAGCTCCCCAATATTGCCACCAGGAAAGATCAAGGGTTTGACCACAAAGGAGTCAGTACTGAAAGCCACCTGGGTGGCAGCATCCATGGTTTGATCAAATTGCAATACTGCTGAATCTCCCAGCTGGTTTAACGTCTCATTCTCCAGCTGCGGCAGGAACATGTGGCGGATCAGGTCGCTCATCATTTTGCCACCACTGCCATGTCCCATGACGATAGTTGGGTAATTTTGCAAGGGCAGGGGACAGGTCCAATTGTTGATATTGAGCTGATCGGTCATTTAGTCATCTCGTGTTCTTCTAAACTGTGGGTGTAGCGACCATATTGGTAATAAGCGGCGCAGGCGCCTTCCGTAGAGACCATGGTCGCGCCCAGGGGATTTTGTGGAGTGCACTGACCTCCGAAGGCCGGGCACTCGTTTGGTTTCTTCAGTCCTTGCAAAACCAAACCGCTGATGCAAATACTTGATTCCTGGGTCGCGATGGTCTGGATCTCGGGGAAGCGCAGCTCGGCATCGTAATGGGCATATGGCTCCCGCAGCCGGTATCCACTTTGCGGGATAACTCCGATACCGCGCCAGGCGCGGTCAGTGTGTTCGAATACCTGGTTGATGATCTCTTGGGCGGGTTGGTTCCCTTCTGGAGCAACCGATCTGGCATAGGCATTCTCGACCTCGGCCCGGCCCTCTTCAAGCTGTTTTACACACATCAGCAGTGCCCGGGCGATATCCACTGGTTCGAAACCCATCACCACCACGGGTACCTGGTATTTCTCGACCAGCTGTTCATATTCCCAGTAGCCCATTACTGTACAGACGTGTCCAGCTGCCAGGAATCCATTCACCTTCACGTCCGGCGATTCCAGCAGGGCGGTGATCGCCGGGGGGACAGTGACATGGGAGACCAGCATGGCGAAATTTCCGATTCCCTGGGCTTTGGCCTGCATAACAGCCATGGCGTTGGCAGGGGCGGTGGTCTCGAAACCGATGCCAAAGAATACTATCGTTTTATCCGGATTCTGACCGGCAATTTTGAGGGCATCCAGGGGTGAGTAGACGATGCGCACGTCGCCACCTGCGGCTCTAACGCTGAACAGGTCCTGTTCGGAGCCCGGCACCCGCAGCATGTCCCCGTAGGAGGTGAAGATGATCTCGGGTCGCGAAGCCAGGGCGATGGCTTTGTCAATCAACTCCAAAGGGGTGACGCAAACCGGGCAGCCCGGACCGTGGACCAGATCTATCTGCGGGGGTAATAGCTGGTCCAAACCACTCTTTATGATGGCATGGGTCTGACCTCCACATACCTCCATTAGTTTCCAGGGGCGCGTGACGGTTTGCTTTAATTCGTCCAGCAACTTGCGGGTGAGCGGGCCATCTCGGTATTCGTCAAGGTACTTCACGCCTGCATCCCCTGATCTAGTTCAGGCAGCTCGTCTGCCAGCATCTCCATCTCTCGCAGCATCTCCAGGGTGCGCTGGGCTTCCTCTTCATCCAACTGGCTGATGCCAAAACCGACGTGGACGATTGTATAGTCACCAACCTGGATGTCGGGTAGAAATTCCAGGCAGGTTTCTTTGATCACACCACCAAAATCGACTTTTCCCATCTTCATCTCATTCGCCTGATAAATTTCTGTTACTTTACCGGGAATTCCTAAGCACATATGAGCTCTCCTTTTGATATTCAATAAAAGATAAACCAGTAAGTAAATAAATGGTCATAAGTCCAATTGATTTATTGCGATGGCCGCCTGGCCAAGAGCGATGCCACCGTCGTTGGTTGGCACCTGGTGGTGTTGGTAAACGGTGAATCCATCATCCATCAAAAGCCGGTTTGTTTTGCTTAATAAGGTCATGTTTTGCCAGACGCCGCCGCTCAGGGCGACCTCATTGAGCCTGGTCTCCAGCCGGATCTCCTGACAAACCCGATGTAACAGAATGGCGATGGTGTTGTGGAAGCGACCGGCAAGCGTCGAGACCGGCCTGCCGGCTCTCAAATCGCTGAGTGCCCCCTGGAACATGGGGGAGGGATCAAGAATCTGCTGGTCAATGCTGAATGGGTATGCCCCATCTTCATGCGGGTCAACCAGGGATTCGAGTTCAACAGCCGCCTGGGCTTCATAGTTGGCAGTTTGCCGGATACCCAGTAACGAAGAGACAGCATCAAACAATCTACCCATGCTGGAGGTTGGCGGTGCGTTGATTCCCTGCGTAATCTGGCGTTGGAGCAGGTCCAGGGGGTCCCCGGCGTTTGTCGTCATCTGCTTTACATAAATCACCGGGGGCAAATCCGCCTCCCAGGCAAGACCTGCCTGATGCAGGTGGGCCAGGGCAATGCGCCAGGGTTCACGAATAGCTTTGTCGCCTCCGGGAAGAGGCACATAAGCCAGGTGATACCGGCGTTCATATCTGGCATAATCTGCCACCAGGATTTCACCACCCCAGATGGCGCCATCCTGACCATAGCCGGTGCCGTCCAGGGATAATCCGATCACAGGGCGGTCCCCAGGGTGATCATTTTCAGCCATGCAAGCGGCGATGTGAGCATGGTGGTGCTGTACACTGAGGGTTGGTAAAGACTCTTCTGCCGCTCTATTGAGGGCGTAGCGGGTTGCCAGATAATCGGGATGCGGGTCGTAGGCGATAGCCTGTGGCTGGACGCGAAATAGGCGCTCATAGTGGGTGATGCCATCTTCAAAGGCACGCAGGGTTTCATAGTTTTCTAAATCACCGATATGGTGGCTGAGGAAGGCGTAGTGTCCACGCGTCAGGCAAAAAGTATTCTTCAATTCAGGACCGGTGGCCAGCAAGGGCGGCATCTCCCAACGCAGTTGGATAGGGTTTGGGGCATAGCCGCGCGCCCGGCGGAGCGAGTAATTCGAGGTGGCCATATCATCGCTGGCACCCCCAAGCACTCGCTGGTCCAGGCTTACCACCCGCATGACCGAATCATCACAGCGGGTTTGGATATCCCGGTCATGCATCAGGAAGGCGTCAGCCAGCTCCCCCAGGCGTTGGAGAGCTTCATCGTTATCGGTGGCGATCGGCTCTTCACTTAGATTGCCGCTGGTCATCACCAGGGCTTCGGGGAAGTCAGGTTCTCCTTCAAGCAGCAGGTAGTGGAGGGGCGTATAGGGGAGCATCACGCCAAGCGAGGACTGGTTGGGAGTGACTTCAGGAGCGATGGGAGAATCAGGGCGTTTCTCGAGTATCACGATCGGGCGCTGGCGCGAGGTGAGCAGTTCAAGCTCACCCTGATTGAGGAGGCAGTGCCGTACTACAGTTTCCTGGTCAGGCATCATCAAGGCGAAAGGTTTATCAACGCGCAATTTTCTGCGGCGTAATTCGCTCACTGCCTGAGGGTTCGTGGCGTCGCAAGCCAGGTGGAAACCACCCAATCCCTTGATGGCGATGATTTTGCCTTGCGCCAGGAGTCGGCGGGTTTCCTGGATAGCGTCAGATTGGTGAACTGGTCGAGAAGATGTTTTTTCGATAGTTTCAAGCCAGATCCGGGGACCGCATTCCGGGCAGGCTACAGGTTGGGCATGAAAACGACGATCGAGGGGGTCTTCATACTCGGAAGCACAAGCCGGGCACATATCGAACACCCCCATGGTGGTTTTTGGCCGGTCATAGGGGATATCTTTGATGATTGTGAAGCGGGGACCGCAGTTAGTGCAGTTAATGAAGGGGTAGCGGTAGCGCCGGTCATGCGGGTCAAAAAGTTCGTTCAAACAGTCCGCACAAATGCTGACATCAGGAGAGATGGGGATGAAATCGCCAGGTTTACCTTCCGAGTGAACGATCTCGAAGGCGGAGAAACCATTTACCGGGATCCAATCGACCTGAAAGGAGTCAATTTGGGAGAGGGGAGGCGCTTCGCCGCGCAAAGCGGTGATGAATGCATCCAGGTCGTCTCGCGGACCATCAACCTCGATCTCCACCCCGGCAGATGTGTTGCGCACCCAACCATGCAGCGCCAGGCGGGCAGCCAGCCCATACACAAATGGGCGAAACCCAACCCCCTGGACGATGCCAGTGATGTGAATCCGTGCGCCTTTCAATTTCATTTATTGGATTTCTGCGGGATTAAAATCTGTTACCTTTGCCTCCAGCCAGGTCAACCAGGCTTCAAGACCTTCTCCTGTGCGGCAGGAAAGCGGGAAAGTAACCAGACCGGGATTGAGCACCTCGACACCGCGCTGGAAGTACTGCATGTCGAAGTCGATGTAAGGCAGGAGGTCGATCTTGTTGATCACCAGGGCATCAACTCCCCGGTACATGGGGGGATATTTATATGGCTTGTCATCACCCTCAGGGATGGAGGCGATCAGTACATTCTGGTGGGTCCCCAGTTTAAAAGCGGCCGGGCAGACCAGATTGCCCACATTTTCAACCAGGAGCAGATCATACTTTGCCAGTTCGAGCTGGTTGAGAGCACCTTGGAGCATAACCGCGTCCAGATGGCACTCGCCTCCAGTGTTGATCTGGACTGCCTCAGCGCCCGCGGCGGCTGCCCGGTCAGCGTCAATGCTGGTGGCAATATCGCCATCCACGACTACCAGGCGCAATTTCCCAGTCAAACGTTTTATGGTATGTTCGATCAGGGAGGTTTTCCCCGCCCCTGGGGAAGCCATCAGGTTGATGGCATACAAATTGGTGTTATCCAAACGGGTGCGATTCTCTTCCGACAAACGATCATTGGCGCTTAATATGTTTTCCACAACCGGCATTCGCTGTTTCACAGTTAAACTCCACCGATATATACTCGCTACTGGTATGAGACATTATTATAAAGGTTCTAGCGAAAACCGTGTGGCGATCTTC
>JBEQLH010000047.1:5980-15419 GCA_040326075.1 Anaerolineales bacterium | reverse complement strand
AATCGCGATGATCGATAATCGGGTTGGTGCCTGGAACAAAGCAAAAGTCGGTATGTACTTGAAGAGCCAGGGAAATACTGGGGTGTTCCTGCCTAATGCGATCAAGAATGTGGCCAGGATTACTGCGAATAAGAATCCAACAAAGGCGGGATTGATATATTTATTATTACGAGTTTTCCTTCCCCGGGTAACCAAGGTCATAATGGCCAATATAAAGGGGATCAAACCGATATATACAGCATCTTCCCAATAATTCGCATATCCCCAGTAATCACCGTTGACCGGGTTTCCATACAAATCTGGCGCGATGAATGTCAGGAATCGCCATGGCCAGAAAGAATATGTCATCGCAAAATCATAATCCACAGCTGCTGCCCGTTGTGATTGCAGCAGATATTCAGCCGTTGGAAGCAGCTGCACTGCTGCCAATCCGACGGCTAGGATGATGCCAATCCCAAATAATATGAGCAAACTAACCAAAGATTTGCTCGTGGTCTTATTTATGTGATGCTCCACAACAGAGCGGCTTGTACTGTTCTCACCCCCACTCACTTCTTCTGGTCGTTTTTTATCAGATGAATTTTCACCTCTTATGCTTTTTCTGATTCCCACAAATGCCAGATACATAACCCACGCTGAAGCAAGTAGAAGTGTGTACCACATTGTCTGTGCATGTCCGGCGAGCAGCTGCATCGCCAAGCTCAATACGAGGAGTAAGAATGCCGAGATGACCTCAAACGAATTCGTGGACTGCCTTGATTCGAGGTTATTAATCCCGGAAGACGACTTCCCTTCAACCGCGTCAACAAGTTTTGTCACCCCAAGGAGGATCCACGGCATCCAAGCAGCTGCAGCATTTATCGATAAGAATCCAGCTCGTGATACCAGGTACCCACTTAGCCCAAATGCCAGACCCGCAATTATTTGCGCAAATTTACTCAGTCCAAATTGACGGACTAAAAGAGCCATTCCTAGCGCTGCCCAGGACAGGTGCAGTACCACCATAACTGCCTGCCCCCAGGCCATAAACGATACTCCTCCCAGGGAATACAAAAGATAATAAACCCAGGTTGGTGGGTAGAATAATGCAGTTTGATAATTGGCGATTAAAGGAGCGCCCATCCCAAGCATGGAGTTCCATAGGGGCAGTACACCGTGAGATGTCGTTTCCCAGGTCCAGGTCCACCAGGGAATAAACTGAGTAAGAGGTGTCCCCCAAAAAAGAGCCCTCCCGCCTAATATAATTGGAGCGAAGAGGATAAATGGGAATAGAAACAGTGAGAAGTATATATACCAGCGTAGGCGGTGGGACATTCCATCAAAAATTCTAACAGATTTTTCCCCCGGTGGTGGGTGCAAGATTTGATAAAGGGGGTAATCCAGAGTATACGGAAAAAGACCAGGCTGCTTACCTGGTCTTCAATTATCAAAACTGTATTTATCTCAGATTAGTATTTCTGGTTTTTCCCCAACATCCAATTGGTATCCTAACCCTTCCCGGTTAAGGACTAATTGGGGATCATTGGGATCTTCTTCCACTTTCTGCCTCAGCAGGTATATCAAGTATTTGATCCGATTGCGGATCTTAATATTGTCATCTCCCCAAATCTTGGTCGCGATTTCTTCGTAACGCACCAGGCGAGGCGCTTTTATGGCTAAGATTTCTAAAAGTGCAAATTCCCTGGAAGATAGGCGCACCTCTTTCCCCCTGAGTGATATTTCATGGGTTTCAAAATCAATTGTTAGCTCGATCTCTGGGAAGACTCTTTTGGTAATTGGTCCAGCACCGCTGGCTCGCCTCAAAACCGTATTTACTCGTGCCACGAGTTCAGGTGGAAAGAATGGCTTGGTGACATAATCATCAAATCCTAAATTCAGACCTTTAACAACGTTCTCTTTCTTGGTGTCCGCAGATACAACGATCACAGGGACATCGGTCATCTGCCTGATGCTGTGAAAGGTTTCCCAGCCATCCATTTCCGGCATCATTAAATCCAGCAAGATCACTGTGGGATGCGAATCAGAACATTTTTGGATCGCCTCTTTGCCGCTGAACGCGCCAACAACATCCATTCCCGCATTTCGAAATATGATTTTTATTAGATCAACTGTGTCTGGGTCATCGTCAATGATAAGGGCTCGCCGGGCAGACGGCCTGGATTGAATTGTATCCAGGTCAAGTCCCTTGTTGGAAATGACTCCTTCTTGGTATTCTGTCGGGAGGTTAAGCATGATGTGCCTCCTGCAACAACACCCGTCCTCTTACAAAGCTGTTATCGATTTGTTACCATTTTATCATCAAATCGCACCTTTCACAACTGCAAGTTTTTATTTGGTTTGAAATTGTCAGTTCTGGGAGATTGATTTTGATTTGCTGGAAAACAATACCATTGAGAATAACCCCCCGATGCTCAACAATAGGCCGATCAATAAGCTGACTGGTTTAAAGGCAAAATTGATCTCGTGACTTCCTGCATCTAATTTCACCGCTCGCAGTACACCAGCTGCAGTTTCGATTTCCCGTTTTTCTCCATCCACAGAAACTGTCCAGCCTGGGTAATTGAGTTCCGACACGACCAACTTGCCGGGTCCTTCAGCCGAAATAAGCATACTGTTCGGTCGCCGGTCAAGGATTTCTGCTGGTTTGACCGGCAAAACCAAATTTTCATCCAATGCCTGAATCCAAGCTCGGGGCATCTGAAGCTCGTTTTTATAGACAGATGCTTCGCCAAATTGCCTATCAAAGGTTAATCCCGGTACGTTTAATTCATAATCCGCGACCACATAACCTACATTCAACAAGCCCAATTTCTCTGCATCCGGAACATATTCTCTATTATCCACCTTGGGATCGCCAGTTTTAAACGGTGGCATGGTTACACTGTACCCTGTGCGCGGTACCCCACTGGCAGATTCCATGAATTCTGCATAAGATTCCATCTGCAGTGGATCTACCCCATCCGTTAATTCCAATCCGTACCGGACTGCAGTCTGCTGCGGAATACTGTATGAGGGGGAATATATTCGAACTTCACCTGGCTGGGCTGCAATATATTGGGCGACAGATTCCCTCTCGGAGAAAACCTCGTCTGCTGGTCTACCCTGAAAACTATTGATATCTACCATGCCCAGATCAATCAATCCGATAAGGAACAAACCCACTATCCAAATTTCAAAACGAATTCTGGTCTTAATCCTTAATTGAATCCACAATACACCGATAGCAATGATGAATCCTCCCCACAGGATACCGAATGGCAATGCGCCTTCGAACATGTAAATTCCCGCGGCCAAAATCAATGAAAATGCAACCAAGGTGAATAGTACCAGGTTCAGCAGTCTGCTGGGCCTCTCAGTTAATTTATCCAGGAGCTTCTCAAGACCGTATCCGGATAATGCTGCCAGGCTTAGTCCAGCAAGGAACAATGACCTAGATGGTACCCGGAGCAAATTTACGAACGGCAACCTGGTTAAAAACTCCGAACCTGGCATCTGGGAACCTAATGCGATTACCAGGCTCACCAGGAAAACTCCTCCCCAGAAGGCTGGCTTTATGCGCTCATTTCTCAAAATTATCGCCGACATCGCCAGGATAAGTACAATTCCCCCGGAATACAGCACCCATTCATGATTCCCATTGATTCCCGGGAATATCAATCCCACTAATTTTCCAGCCGGCAATGAATATCCCAGGACCTCACCCGGGTTCATACCCGATCGAGTGGATAGGAGGGAATACTCAATTAACGGCAGGATTAGAGGTGCGCTCAACAGCAGTGCCAGGATCGTCTGGCTAACAATGCTGAAGATTTGTTTTCGCCAGCTTACCTTCCTATGTGCGATCGAATATGCACACCACAACAATGTTGCGAATGCACCCCACCTGATATCCGCCAGATAAATCACTGCAAGAATCAACCCCGGTACCATCGAAATCGATCGCCCCTTTACAATAATCTTATAATCCGCTTTTTGACTCCACAAGAGCCAGGGTGTCCAGGGGACTGCGAACAATAAAGTCAGATGTCCGGCTCCGTAATGGGAAAACATTTTGGGAAGCAGTGCGAACGAAATTCCTGCAAACAGGGCTGCTATATGGCCAATCCCTTCCTGCCTCATAAGTAAATACATTCCAATACAACCCCATATAAGATGCAATCCCACCAGCAAGTTGAATCCCAATGGCAAAGGAGTAATCAAGAGCAGCCAACTGATCGGATACCATAATCCTGCGAGTGGATTTGCTGCAAAAGGATAACCACTCAAGATTGTAGAAGACCATAGTGGAATTTCCCTCCAGGTATTAATTGACTCTTTCAGGAAATATATATTGGGATAATGAGAAATGGTCAGATCAGAATAAGCTGCATCCGCAGTTGGGTATGGAAAAGAATTCAAATCAGGCAGCAGTAACAGGAGTGGCAGCCCGAATAACAACCAGGACAGCCTGACCGTTGGCAGTCGTGTTAAGACTGCCCAAACCTTATCCATCGGCGCAGGCGAATGTTTATCAATAATTAATTCAGATTTCCCGCCCACACTTCCCCTCACTTTATGGGTTTCCCTAAGGAAATTGGCATAGTGCTCTGCTCAGTTGAGTTTGCTGGTAGAGATCCTGTCTGGAATATTTGCAAATCTTGCACTGAAAAAACTTCGGTTAATTCAGGTCCGATCAGCAGATTGCCAAGCTGTCGTTCCCGAAGACCATAGAATACATAATCCACATCGGATAATTCAGCCAGAGCTTCTTTATCAGTAGAGCCTTCAAAATAATGAGCAACGTTCGCCTCCATTTGCTCGGCGTTGACGGTCTCGAAAGGATGCCCATAAATTACACGCCTACCGGTGTACGCTGGAACATATAATCCCATCTCTGGGCTCGCCAGAATTAAAGCATTTTGCGGTGTATTTGCTGCGATCCAATCCAACCCTTCTTTTTCTTCAGCCGATAAAAAGAGGCGTGCATCCTTGTTTTGAACTGCTTGAATCCCTCCCATGAGAATCATCAGGTTTGTTGGGATCACCAGGATTACAACCAGACAAATTGCTGCGAACGCAAGACCCTTTTTCATCGGGAGCAAGAAATCTAATCCGATACCAGCTAAGCCAGCCAGGGGGACATAAAGACCCAACATAAATCGCCTTTGTAATCCCAAAGGCGCATACAGCATCAGTAATCCCAAGCAGCTCCAAACAATCAAGATTCTGGCAGCTGTATTTTTCTTTTTCCAAGCCACCCATACACCTGGCGCTGCCAATATGAGCGTTATCCCAAGAGAGATGAACAGGTCCCAGACAGGTGGTGAGATTGTCAGGTTCTGAGCATTCCAATTTGCCAACAAAGGATCAGATTGAGTGATCCAAATTTCGTAAATCAAGATCGGCATACCGCCAATGAGAATGCCAATAATTTTCCGGAAATAATCCGATCTACGCAGACTGTCTACAATAATTTCAGATCTCCATGATTTCCCCTTTACGGGATCTAAACGCTCCCAAATGTCCCATACTACTAACCCCCCAAGTACAACCACAGCAAGTATTATCCCAAATGGAAGGATGATGCCCAGGATCAGGGATGCCAAGATCACAAGTATGTCAGAACGATATTTTGATTTTTGGAGACGGCGAATACCCTCATCTCTCCCAGGAGTAATTATCCAAATTAATATCGCCATTCCCAGGGGAAAATGTGGATTCGCGTAAGCAGAAAGAAATGGGTAACCTTCAGCAACCCAAAAATCAGACGTAAACAAACCGAAGAATGAAGCTGCCCAACCAAATCCCGAGCCAAACAGGGCTAGAGCAAATGCCAACCAAGTTATTCTTCTTTTCGGCAATACCCTTCTATAAAAAAAACAAATGGAGAACAGTAATAACACAGAACCAAAAATACGGGCTGTATGAAAGGTAATCTGTAAAGAGCCATCGACAAGCCTGGTAAATTGACCTAGGGCAAGGTAATATAAGAAGAGATAGACACCTTCACTTACCTGGGAGGTATATGGCAGCTGAAATCGCCAATTCCCCTGCCACCCCTGATACATTTTCGCCAAATATGAATTGCCATCGATTGGATTAAGTAGAAATCCACCGAATTCGTAATCACTGCCTGCGGACTGGTTTGCCCAAAGATAAGGAGCCGTAATCAGAACCACAAACAATAATCCCATACTGATCATGAACAGAGTATCGGCTTTGCGGAGCATAAAATTATTGTAACCTTATTGAACATGCATACCATCTTGTTGACAAATTCGTAAGTTGCCACCAACTCTGCTTGATATTTTCATTGCAGATTTACGGATTATCTCTGTTGCCCCTTGTGTTTATCGATATCCCCCTCTATAATTTTCTTTATGAGCCAGACTTTTAAACTCTTCCGCTTGCAGCAAATTGATAGTGAGTTGGACAGAGGCCACGCTCGCTTGAAAGAGATCGAAATTCAATTAGCAGATGACCGCCAGATTCGCCTTTCCCAGAAACGTCTTGACAGCTCGCAAGAAGACCGCGACCAGGCAGCTAAAGTACTTCGCAAATCAGAACAATCCGTGCAAGAACAACGCCTCAAGATAGAAAGATCTGAGGCAACATTATATAGCGGTAAAGTTATCAATCCAAAAGAACTGCAGGACTTACAGCTTGAAGCGGACACACTGAAGAAATACTTATCCCTTTTTGAGGATCAACAGCTTGAGGCGATGTTCGAACTTGATGATAAAGAATTAAATTTCCAGGAGGTTTCCGCATCCCATTCAGATATCATCGCCCAGATTGCTCACCAGAATGAAGCACTGGTTGACGAAAGAAATATTCTTATACAAGAAATGACCCGCCAGGAGAGCGAACACCAGGCAGCTTGTTCAAGCCTAACACCACAGGAAATGCGCATATACGAGAATTTACGCCAGCAAAAAAATGGTGTCGCGGTCGCCAGAGTAATCGAAAGGACTTGCGCTGCTTGCGGTTCAACCCTCTCCGCAGCCATATTCAGCTCAGCTCAGATGCCAAATAAAATCACTCGCTGTTCAACTTGTGGACGGATTTTATATGTAGGTTAAGCATGTCCGGATTTCTTCAAAATCTCTCATTCGATCAAATCTCATTTTGGGTTGGATTTGTTGCTGGTGTACTGGGATTATGGTTGATCAGCAAACTAATTCCCGCTCTTCCCGGTCTGAGAGAGAGCATCCGCAACCGATCGAAAACAACTCGATCGAGACTTACCTCAAGCAACGCTGATCGTTTTCGCCAGGAAACTTTATTCTATGTTCAGGGTTTACACCTTGCTTCTCCTTTATTTTCCCTGGACGAAATCATTGTTGAACCTCAAATCCTGGCTTCACCAGTTGTCGTGGAACCTGGTGGCGAAGATTTATCCGCAGATATCCAAAGCCTGACCATTCCCTACTTACCAGATTGGCCAGAGCTTGCATCTAGATACTCCGCAAAAACAATCTCCCTGGGAGAAGCACTCAGCGAAGGAGCCAACCTGATATTAATGGGGCATCCTGGTTCTGGGAAGACAATCGCATTGGCCTCCCTAATTTGCCAGATCGTCAGGGGTGATGACAAAATTTCAGAACTGGCTGGAATGCTTCCTATTTACGTTCACGTTGCCAATTTACACCAAGAAGAGCAATCCTCCAAAAACCCCCTTGAGCTAATCCGCTCTGCGGTACATTCTTACGCCGAATCCTGGACCGTGAACCGACTTGAGAACGTTCTAGTCGAAGCGCTCCAGGCAGGGCGAGCACTTGTCCTTGTTGACGGCCTTGATGAAGTCTCACCTTCAAGTCATCAAGAGGTGGTCTCATTTCTGAATGAGTTAACCAAGTCCTATCCGAAGGTTCGCCTGATAGTCTCCTCAACTCCTGATAATTTCTCTGGTCTCACAGAATTGGGTCTCATACCAGTAGCAATGGCTTCCTGGAACGAACATATATACTTCAAATTCGTCCGCAAATGGTCACGAAATTGGTATCGTTACATCAGACCGACCATCTCAGATGAAATCGAACAGGTCGATCCACGCTTGCTGAACGCATGGTTGCTGGCTGATAATCCTGTCATTTCCCCATTCGAAGCGACAATGAAAGTTTGGGCCGCTTTTGCGGGTGACACACTTGGACCAAGCTATGTTGAAGCGATTGAATCCTATATCTGGCGTCTCACCCATCAGCTCGCCAAATCACGACCCGGGCTAGAAGATTTCGCCCTACAGATGGTCGCGTCCCTCGAAATCGCGCTCGATTTGAGACGTGCCCGCAGCTGGAAAGCCGAATTTGAGGCAGAGATTTCTGAACCCGATTCCCAACAGGCAAGAACCAATAAAATTCAACTCCGACGCGGTAAAAAAACTACTCGAAAACTTCCTGGCGTCTTACCAGATCTGCTGGAACGTGGGATCCTGGTTGAGCGTTCCGCGGGACGGATCGCATTCTCCCATCCCTTGATTATGGCTTACCTGGCATCCGCAGCGCTTGGCGAAGCCCCCGTCTCGCATTTCCTAAGCAATCAACCGGATTGGGCTGGAAAATATTTAACCATGCTTTTTATGGCAGCTTCCAGAGATGTTTCGCCTGAAATAACAGAGCTGTTATCCGATGATAATGACCCTTTACTACGCAACCATCTAATGATCGGACGTTGGTTGCGGTTTATTCCACAATCAGTTTCTTGGCGTACTCAGGCAATGCGTGTAATCGCAGCTCAATTACAAAACAAGAATTTTGCCATTGGGTTGCGTGCTCGTCTGCTATCAGCTTTGCTCCTTTCCGGTGACGAGGGGGTAAGTGTTCTGTTGAGGCAAATTTCGCACACCAGCGATATTCAATTACAGCAGATTTCCGCTCTTGGGATGGGTTTCCTGCTCGATTCAAAGGCACTTCCCAGGCTGCAGGAATTAATGGCCGATCCTGAACCAGCCATTTTTCAGGCCGCGTGCTTAGCACTGGTAAGAATTGGAAACCAACAGGCCTTTGAGATTCTTGGCACATCGCTGCTAAATGGTACTGAAGAGATCCGTCGATCAGTTGCAGAAGCATTAGCCCTTGATCCTAAAGAAGGCCACGCCATTTTGAAAGAAGCTTCCGAGATGGAAGACCTGCTTGTTAGAAGGTCTGCCGTCTACGGATTAACACAAATCAATGAACCATGGTCAATAGAAATCCTGGAGAAATTAGCAGTAGATGATAAACAATGGGTTGTGCGTGCAGCGGCAACTCAAGCGGTTGAAGAGAAAGAAACTATTGACCCTGGTACACCCCGCCCATCTCAGGAATTACATGAGATCCCATGGTTAATCGCATTTGCCGGAGAACGCGGAATGGGAATCGCACCCGGAAAACCTGCTAAGAATCTTTTGTTATCTGCTTTAGGAGAGGGCTCATCCGAACAACAGATCGCCGCCCTGAATTATCTTAAGCTCAATCCTGAT
>JBEQLH010000047.1:0-5880 GCA_040326075.1 Anaerolineales bacterium | reverse complement strand
ACTTGAATTAAGATGATCGCCACCAAAGGGCTGAAATCGACCATCCCAGTTTGGGGGAGTATTCTCCGGATGGGAATCAATACTGGCTCAACAATGCGATTGATCGTCGCCCGGACAGGGTGGAATGGATCCATGAAGTAAGATAAAACTACATATGCGATTAAGAGCAGGCTTAGCCCAATAGAAATGTAATTCACTAATGAGATTAATAATCCAATCATTTGTTCCCTTCTTTCATCTTATTTTCGTTCACCCAGGATTGCGGTACCAATCCTTACCACAGTTGCACCTTCTTGAATGGCAACTTCATAATCGCCACTCATCCCCATGGACAGCTCAGTCCAATTAGTTTGCGGGAATTTTACATCAAGAAAATCCCTCAATTTACGTAAACGGATGAAATACGGTCTGGCTTGTTCTGAATCTGGGAAAAAAGGCGCCATAGTCATCAGCCCTGACACCTCAAGATTTCTCATCTCCAGGGTAGGTTCAATTTCCTCTGCTAATTCTTCCCACTCAAGTTCATTCCAGGCAGTCCAACCAAATTTTGTTTCTTCACCACTCACATTGCATTCAAGCAGGACTGGCACTCTTCTACCCATCTCTCCTGCAAAACGATCCAATCGCGTTGCCAGTCGCAGGCTGTCAACCGTCTGCACCCAATCAAAATGTTCGCATACCTGGCGCGCCTTGCGGCTCTGCACATGCCCAATCATATGCCAGTTTATGTCTCCGGTACTCTCAACTGAAGTAATTTTTGCTAATGCTTCTTCAACATAATTTTCCCCCAGGTGTTTGGCGCCTGCTGCGATTACCTCCTGAACTTTTTCTAATGGGTGGCCTTTCGTAACCACGATTAAACGAATCTGATCTTGATTCCGGTGGACAGAAATTGCTGCCGCTTCAATCCGATCTAATACTCGTTGATAATTATCAATAACAGAAGTGTTGGACATAGTGATATTTATTATGCGCAATGAATGTTGATTCTCTTAAAGCTTAGCTGATAGGTAATTATATCCATGTCCAATCACTCTTCCAAGGCAATTAGTGCGCCAAACCTACCTGTATTCCCCATCTCACCCCGATGGGAATACCAATTCTGTAGATCACAGGCGGTGCATAATCCTGAAATCTCTATATTTCTGACCCCCACATTTTCTAAAAGAATTTGATTTGCTCGCCATAAATCGAAATGGGTTGATTCACCATTCCGTACCAGTAATTCCGATGCCTCGAGACCAAATGCAGCCTCAACTTGCTCAACTACTTCAGGGCCAACTTCATAATGGTGCAATGCGATGGATGGACCGATCCCTGCCAGGATATTTTCCGAATTGCTGCCGTATACAGATTGCATGGTTTTTACCGTCTCCGTAACAATGCCATTAACCGTACCCATCCAACCGGCATGGGCTATTCCAACTACACGACGTACTGGGTCGTGGAGCAGGATCGGCACACAATCGCCAAACCTCATAAACAAGGTTACTTCCGGCCGGTTGGTGAGAATTGCATCCGCTTTCCGGTGGCGGACACTGGCGGGTCTCCTGCCGGTTGTGAAAATTACATCCGCGCTGTGCACCTGCCACACATCATAGACAGATTCGGGGGAGCGGTTCATGGAATTAAATGCAAGCACCCGGTTTTGATAGACCCGTTCTGGCTCATCACCACGTAATCCCCCTACATTAAGAGAAGCCCAAGGTTCTGGACTGACCCCACCACGCCGGGTAAAAACCGCGTGTTTTATATTTCCTTGTTCAAATGAATCAAAAGTGAAATAACGAATTGAATCAGGTTGGAGGAAGGGCATTTCCCTTTAGTTCGGCCTCCTCTTGTTTTCGTGCCCTGGCAATTTTCTGTCCATAGTAACGCCGGACATCTTGCATGGATTCTTCAACAATGGGATAGCCAAACCAGGCAGTCGTGAATCCGAACAAGAATCCAGTTATCGATCTTAAGAATGGGGTGCTTTCTCGATAAGGAAACACATTAAGTGGTGGTTGGCTTAATAACTGACTGAATCCATCGATTGCTATCGGAAAAATGCCTACCAGGAGCCACAAATACCATGGCAGCGGTTTAATCTTTTTTCCAGTAAGACTGAAGATTAATCCGAAGAGCAGAATACCACCATAGATCGCTACATCTCGTTCGCACAATGCAACTTTATAACCAACCGTTTCATTGCCAACAAACTGCCTGGCGGAGAGTTCATCCTCCTCGCTCATCCCTGTTGCAATGCCGTAAGGAAGGAGATTATCTACTCCCGCAGCTTCTCGTGGATATGCAGGTTGATCGCCGAAGATAAACCAGGAACGAAATGCCAATTGGTGACACACCAAACCATAAAAACGATAAATGACACTGGCAGGTCTCGTGTATCCTGCAGACATTAATATCGGAGCCAGGAAAGGCAATCCGACATACAATATCACTAACGAATTCAAAACAAACATATAATGCCTGGAAATCCAATAGGAGAATCGATCTGTTCGTGTAATTTTGACTGGCAGATTTACCGCACCAGCAGCTACTTTTTTATCGATTTCTGCAATACTCTTTTCCCGCTCAGCGGCAGCCTTGAGTGTGATCTCAATTTCCTGCCTGGTAAAAGGAGCTTTTAGCCGGTAGGGTCCAACTTCGATTATTGGTATCACAGACCCGAACTTCTTTTCCAGGTCGAGATTACCCTCGATGTTGATAATATCTAGTTTATGGGGAACCACTTCCTGAAGATCACCTAAATCTTGGATTGCTTCTTCGCAAAGATGGCAATCGTCCTTGCTGTACAGGGTAACTGAGATCATTGACTCACTCCCAATTGGGTTAGGTAGTGTTCCAGCTGACTGTCCGTGATCAAACCAACATGGTGGAATTGAATCGAACCGGTCGCATCAACCACGAACGTGGTGGGATAGCCTCTCACACGATATAAATCTTGGACATTTCCGCCGGGATCAAGTAAAACCGGAAAACTTAGTTTGTACTCGTTCACAAATTGTTCTACTTGCTGAGGTGGTTCATCGAAATTCACTGCCAGGATTTCTACTTTTGATTGTGAGTTCCTGGAAAGCTCTTCAAAAAATGGCATTTCCACCTTGCAAGGTTCACACCAGGTAGCCCAAAAGTTTAATATGACTATTTTACCCCGCAATTCGCTCAATTTTACAGTTTCATCCGCCAGGTTTACCAACTCAAAATCTGGTGCCATTGAGCCCACTGCAGCAGATTCTGGTAATGATACTCCAGGAAGCTCATCTGCTGACCCATTTTTTTTATTTATCAGATCAAGACCAAAATAAATAAAAATGGCTAAGCCGGCCCCTACCAGCAGGCCGGCTGCAAGAATCAATATGTCGTTACGCTTCAATGATTTTTCCCTCGGTGAAGAAATCCAAGACTACCCTTCAGCAGGCAATTCCTTCTCATCACTCCCGATAGCATGCTCCTTGTCACCATCGCCTTCTTTTGTTTTGATCAACAATGCGGCAGGAAGTGCAACGAAAATCAATGCGACACCGTAAAACCACCAATCGTAGAATTTCCGACCTTTTGACCGGGCGATAAAAGCCGGGATCAATCCTAATACGATCATTAATCCCAGAATTATTAATATATACGTGCCAACTTTCACTTCATCAATCGAACCAAAGAAGAAGCCGAGGCTCGCTACCTGTTCAAACCGGCCGAAGAATAACAACAAACCGATGGCGATCATCACTACGCCCATAGCGATCTCAACATAGCGCACAATACTGCCATACTTCTTAATGAACGAGGTTACTAACCCAATTTCTACAGCTGCGACCAGAAATGGGATTGCTAAACCAACAGAATAAGCCACCAGCAGCCAGAATCCTTGAGTTATTGATCCAGTACTTAATGAGAGGGTCAAAATTGTCCCCAAAATGGGTCCCACGCAAGGAGACCAGCCTGCGGAGAAAAACACACCTAATAAGAACGATGATATGTATCCCAGTTTTCTGTCCGGAGCTTGCTGGCGGCGCACATCATACTGGAGAAATGGAATCCTGATTATGCCCGTCATGTGCAAACCAAACAGGACAACCACAACTCCACCAATCTTGGTTAAATACGGGCGAATGTCGAACAACAAATTACCAATAGCCGAGGCCCCCAGGCCTAACAAAATAAACACGGTACTGAAACCAAGCACAAAGGCGAGCCCATGAGACAATGTATAAAGTCGGTTATCTTCCTGGCTGCCAACTGCGCGACCGCTCAAGTAACCAATATATGCAGGGACTAAGGCGAACACGCAAGGTGAAAGAAATGAAGCCAGCCCGCCTAAGAAGGCGATGCTCAGTCCCAAATTAGTTGATTCCATTCAGAAAGTGCTCCTAAAAAGTTTAAATCAGTCTTCAACCACCATTATCCTGGTGCTCGTCTCCCCAGTAATCGTGACATCGTTGTCTCCGGTATCGAAAGGTACCTGAGGATGAGTCCAGCGGAAAATCCACTTGGCGTCCTCTGGACAGGCATTTACGCATCCATGCGACATTGGTTCGCCGAAATTATTATGCCAATACGTGGAATGGATCGCTACCCCATCACCTTTGAAGAGGGAGGTCCAACCGATTCCGGGCAGATCCCAACCTTCCTCATTTGTGCCACCAGACATGTGTAAAGAATGTAATTTGCGCCAGATCGGGAAACCTGGAGAACTAATCGCCGATAATGGAGTAGCTCCCTCCGTCACACCTGTTGATACCCGGCAGAAATAAACTTCGCTGTTGCCCTCAAAACAGGACAGCATTTGCTCTCCCCAACGGACTTTAACCACGATGTGCTTGTCCTCGACATCTGGGCTTATGGGCGTTAATTCGTCGGTCGTAATTGGGCGCATTGCTTCCCCTGGTGCCCAAAGCATATCGCCTGGGTTGCCATAGCGTTCATTGACCCGGTACCAGATAACTCCGGTCTCATCAAGCCTGACCTTATCAACCCATAAAATTTGACTGCAATAAAGTCTAATTGGTAGATCATTTTCAACGCGATACTGGAAGAAACTAGATCGAGGCGGGGGATTATCCATAATGGTATCCACCCAGGGGACAGTGACTTCAACCCACATGCCAGTTTCCTGGCCTGATTGGGGCAAGGATGTAAGCGGTGTATTACGGTCATTGTGGACAGGGATCAAATCTCCAGACCAGATATATCCCTGTGGGGTCTCAACATATCGCTGGTTGTTTCGGAATGGTCTGGAACCAGTCGTCTCACGCAACCAGGGTACTACTGTATCCTCGTATAAAACTCCAACTGTTGTACTATCATGATCCGGTCGTGCCTTGAGATCCACAGAGTACCAACCCACTCTCCCGAGTCGCCCCGCTTCTGGGAAATCCTGCATTGCAAACAGGCGCCCGCTCCAGGGTTTCAAAGCTATCCCACCCAGAGATAAGGCGCTCAGTTTCAAGAATTCACGCCGAGAGATTGAAGATTTCTTCATCACCATTATTTGACGAGGTATCGAGTAAATATATTACCAGGAAGTTTATTACACCAATATTACAGTTAAGAGCCACTTCGCTTATCAATACGACAAGGATAGTTCTTATCTTAACATTGGTTAATATACAGCATGTTGGAGTGAGATTAAAGTTTGGTTAGAGTATGGTGACCTGTTTATGTTCATTTTCTGTGCGGCTTTCAGAGGCAGGAGAAAACAAATGACTCAGAATAGTATTTACAAACCTGGACTATGTTGCCTGCTCTATTGTTAGTCGTGCTGAGCTGCTTGGTGGAAAGGGTGTAAACTCTACGAATTTGAAATCTGACTCGTTGTACTTCTCTTAGTTAATAATGCTCCAGATAGCCTCAAAAACGTCTTTTTAATCCACAAGTCTATCT
>JBEQLH010000046.1:0-15426 GCA_040326075.1 Anaerolineales bacterium | reverse complement strand
TCCTCCATGGTGACCTGACCGCGCAGGAAGGCGCCCTCTTCAGTGGAGAAGGCCTCCGTGACAACATTGCCCCACACCCGGCCGGTGCTGCGAATTTCGAGTTTCTCAGCAACGATGTCTCCACGTACGGCACCAGCCACGATCACTACAGTTGCTCGCAGCTCGTCGCAAGTCACACGCCCGGTTTCGCCCACTACCAGTAAACCCTGAAGTTTAATATCCCCATCTAAAGCGCCCTCGATGCGCACGCCACCAGTGCCGCTCAAGCGACCTTTCCAAACAACACCGGAGCCAATGACCGAGGTAACCCGGTCACTGGCTGCCGGAAGGCTTGACAGCGGTTCGGTCTCGCTTGATCTTCGAAACATGGTCCTCTAATCGATCGATTCTGGAATTCCCAGGATATTGTATCCTGAATCTACATAAACAACTTCGCCTGTTGTTTTGGCTGCCAGGTCAGAACAAAGGAAAACGGCAGCCCCGCCCACATCTTCAATAGTAATCGGTTGGTGCAGGGGTGCGATCTCTGGAAAACGGCGGTACATGTCCTTGAAACCAGCCACGCCGGCTGCAGCCAGGGTGCGGATTGGGCCCGCGGAAACAGCATTGACCCGCACTCCCTGGTTCCCAAAATCGTAGGCCAGATAACGCACTGAGGCTTCCAGAGCAGCTTTGGCGATGCCCATCACGTTGTAATGCGGGGAGACCTTCTCCGAACCATAATACGTCATGGTGAGCAGTGAACCACCAGGGCGCAAGTAGGGCTGGAAAGCTCTTGCCAGGGCGGTAAACGAGTAAACACTGATGTCCATGGCCAGGCGAAAACCTTCCCGGCTGGTGTTGTAATAGGGACCAGTCAGCTCATCACGGTTTGCAAATCCGATCGCGTGGACCAGAATATCGATCTCACCGAATTCAGCAACTGCGCGTTTGGTCACCGCTTCAATGTGATCGTCCCGGGAAACATCGCACTCCTCGACGAAGGTGCAGCCGATCGATTCTGCCAGGGGTTTTACACGCCGTTCTAGAGCTTCTCCCGCATAGCTGAGACCGATCGCGGCACCTTGCTCGTGAAATGCTTGCGTGATGCCCCAGGCGATGGAGCGCTGGTTGGCAACACCAAAGATTAAGGCTGTCTTTCCATTAAGTAATCCCATTCTTCCTCCAATAATCAGTAAATTTGTTTACCACAGAGTACACGAAGTTCTCAGAGATCGTAAAGTTCTGAATTTATCACGCGCTTGATGCCAAGCTCCAGATTTTCAATATTGAAATTAATCAACAGGCCAACTTCGTAACCGGAGAGAACCAGGCAGGCAGTTAATTTGGATTGGTGGTCCTGGGTCAATTGATCGACAGATTTTATCTCCAACATAACCTTATCTTCTACGAGAAGGTATTCCCTGCAATCGGTATCCAGTTGGGCGCTCTCCTTAAGGATCGAGGCCGGTTTTTGCTCTTCAATTTTGATTCCTCGTTCGGCTAACCCGGCGCTCAAGGAAATTATATACGCGGATTCTGGTAAACCCTGACCCAGGGTTTGATGTACATCGATCGCGCATACAATAATTTCCTGGGTGAGCTCGTTAATTTGCTCAATTTCTTTCATCATTCCGCGAAATCCATACTCATTGTGGTGAGATAATCGGGCTCTACCAGAAACCGCCAGGGCATGCTGTTCCAGGGTTCGGGAACATTATTAAAACCCACCCGCGGCCCGGTAGTAACGAAATGATCCACGATTGGGTCGCCAGGCTCGACAAAGATCGGCGCCTGGGGGGCGCACAAATCGATCCCATTGAATTCACCCGTGATCGCCAGAGACTGGCAGATCTTCGCGGGACCATCCGTCCAATGTTGGCGAGGTTGGCTGTTTCGTCGGGAGGCGATAATCTCTATGCCCTCGCTGGGCACGATAGCACGAATAAGCACCGCAGCAGGGAATCCTTCACCCTCGGTCACAAAATTCAACATCCAGTGCATGCCGTAGGTGAAATAAACGTAGGCATGTCCAGGGGGGCCAAACATGACCTGCGTACGCGGTGTCCGACCTGCCTTAGCGTGACAGCCCTGATCTTCTTCCCCACGGTAAGCTTCCGCTTCTACAATCAACCCGCTGACCCGCTTTCCATCTTCAATGCGCACCAGGCGGGCGCCCAACAATTCGCGCGCGACCTGCAGCGTAGAGCGGTTATAGAAGGTGCGGGGTAGGTGTTTAAATTTCTGCATGGAAGTGAGGTAACTGGGGGGAGCTGATGCGAGATTAGCAACTCGGCTTACTAAACCGTTGTGGGTGGTCTGCGCAATGGACGGGTGGCTTCGTCGCGGAACCGCGCATCACGCTCGAGAGTCAAGCGCAGACCTTCCGCTAAAGAAATTCGCGGTTGGTAGCCCAGCCTCTCCCTGGCCAGGGCCAGGTTGGCGCACATGCGCGATACGCCTGGATCAGTACGTGGATTGTACATCACCTCAGCATTGCTCTCGGTAACCTTAAGCACCAGGTTAGCCAATTCACGCACGCTGGTCTCGTCGCCGCTGCCAACGTTGAGCACCAAGCGATTAACCTCCTGCGCAGTGGAGGCGGCCACCATGGCGTTAACCACATCCTCTACGAAGACATAATCGCGGGTCTGGTTGCCATCGCTGTGTACCACAAGGGTTCCGCCGCGAACTGCCATGCGGATAAAATTGGGGATTACAGGCGGATGAGATGGAGGCAGATTCTGTCCCGGACCATAGGCATTGAACACCCGCAGGCTGACTGTCTCAATGGCCCACAAATTACCGATCGTACGGACATAATATTCAGCACTGAGCTTGGAGACGGCGTAGGGTGAGTGAGGATTGGGAGGCGCCTCCTCATCCAGGGGTTGGACCCCCTGATCACCATACACTGCCCCAGATGAGACTAGCACCACTCGTCGGACACCAACGTCGCGCATCGCTTCCATCAAGCTGACAGTTCCGCCCACATTAACCGCGTTGTACTCCCGTGGGTACAGCACAGATTCAGCAACCACGACGCGAGCGGCCAGGTGGTAGACACAATCCACCTCCTGGAGAAGGGTCCACAGCTTGGGCCGGTCATTTACGTCCCCGCGAGTGAAAAGCACATCCGGGGAAAGGGATTGCGGGTCGCCGGTGGACAGGTCATCCAAACCGCGCACCTGGTGACCTTCGCGCGCCAGGCGGTTAGCCAGCGCTGATCCCAGGAACCCTGCCGCACCAGTAATTAAGAAATTCATCGTTCGGCGATTATAGCATGAGAATGCCTCCCAGGATGAGCGCCGATTGACAGCCCGTCCGGAAAGCATTATCATCAGCGCCATGTCGGTAAAACGTTGGTCCAAAATCGCCTTCATCCTGGTGGCAGGCAGCCTGTTATTGGCGTTCAGTAATTATTCCTCGAACGACCAGCTTGAACAGATTCGCGCCTATTCCCGGGACCTTGAATTCGATTACGTCGGTTGGACATTGAATGCGATTGGCGTCAAATTAAGCCAGGCAGCTTTGAATACAACCGACTATTTATCTCCACAAGATCAGCGTCAAGTCGTATTCGATTACCTGGATTTAGTTACCCGCATCCACCAGGTCGAAAGAGAATTGAACGACATTTATGCCGATCCAGAGATCAAGAATCCGGAGAGTGCCTCATCCCTGGTTCGCGATCAATTAGCGGACTTAGAGGCAGAACGCGAGCGCATAGGTCCTCTGGCGGAATCGGTTCTTCAGGCACAGATCAGCGAAACGGTTGCTGACCTCAAACTAACCGTGGGTGGCCAACCAATCCCGCCAGTTTTGTATCACAGCACACCATTACCAACCGCTTTGATCATCTCGCCCCGGGAAGAGATCAGGCAGGAACACAATATCTCCCTGGAACCCAACATCAACATTGACGAGCGCACTGCCCTGGAGGATCAAGTGGACACAGCTCTGGATGTCTCTTCGCTGATTGTGGATATCGGCGGGGTTGGTGTTTACCCGACGATGGTGTCGGAGAGCAGCAATCTGAATTGGTTGGCTGAAGTAGTGGCGCACGAATGGGTGCATAACTTCCTGACACTGCGCCCACTCGGTTTAAATTACAACACCAATCCTGAACTGCGCACGATGAATGAAACAGCCGCCGCCATTGCAGGAACTGAGATCGGGCGCTTGGTCGTGGAGCGCTACTACCCAGAATTGGTACCCCCGCCACCTGTACCCACAAACGAGGGTGATGCCGCGGAAGCTCCCCCACCACCGGCATTTGACTTCCAGGAGGAGATGCGCCAGACGCGAGTGACCACCGACCAGCTGCTCGCGGAGGGGAAGATTGAGCAGGCAGAAGCATATATGGAAGCCCGGCGCGAGGTATTCTGGGAACATGGCTACCACCTGCGTAAGCTCAACCAGGCATATTTCGCCTTTTATGGCGCCTATGGCGACCAGCCTGGTGGTGAGGCAGGAGACGACCCGGTAGGCGCTGCAGTGCGCGCATTTTACAGCGAAAGCCCATCATTAGCGGCATTCCTTAAACGGATCGCATGGATGACTTCTTTCGAAGACCTGCAGGGCACAGTTGGCAGCAATGTTAATTAAACTCGCCTACCGCGTGATGCGGGTGTATTGGTTCCTGGTGCGTCCGATCACAATGGGCGCCCGGATCATCTTAATCAAGGACGATCAGATTGTGCTGGTCAAACACAGCTACCAGGATGCCTGGTACCTGCCGGGGGGCGGAATCAAGCGCAATGAAACCTTAGAACAGGCTATCCGCCGGGAAGCAGCCGAAGAATGTGGGGCCACTATCAACCAGGTTCGCTTCCTGGGGATTTACACACAATTTGTCGATTACAAGAATGACCATATTTCTCTCTTCCTATCAGATGATTTCACTCTGCAGGAAAAGAGCGATCACGAGATAGAACAGATAGCATATTTCCCCGTTCAACAGCTGCCCGAAAAAATTTCCCCGGGCAGCCGGCGCAAGATCGAAGCTTTCATTAATGAGAGCCTGCCGCCAACGGGAATGTGGTGAAATTGGGAAGGTTAATGCAAGCCTAATCCTACTTATCGGTTTCATTGGTAAAATTGGGGGGCTAAAAACCTTGAAGATGAGATGAGAAACAAATGATAAAGAAAATTGTCACCCTTTCAGTATTTTTGTTAGTGTTCCTGGCAGCCTGCCAAAGCACGTCAGCCAGCCCGACTTCCCCGCCGGAGGAGCAGGTGCAGCCAACCCAACCAGATGAAGTCGCATCCAGCCCTGAACTGCCCCCTCTCCCGGAGGTCTCACCCACCCCGACAAACGATCAATCCGGAGACCCGGCTGAAGCCAATTGTACGGTGGTCAGCCAACAGCCTACTCCAGGCCCCACAGAACAATCGCTTTTCCCACCGGTAAGCGATACAGATTGGGTTCATGGACCTGAAGATGCCAATGTTACGATCATCGAATACGGGGATTTCCAGTGACCGGGCTGTGCAGTCATTGCGCCCGTGTTGGCGCAACTCGAAGCGGATTACTCAGAAGAAGTTCGCGTTGCATATCGCCATTTCCCCCTGACCAGCATCCATGATAAAGCGGCGTTAGCCATGCAAGCCTCCGAGGCTGCTGGTGCGCAGGATCAATTTTGGCCAATGCACGACCTGCTCTTCGAAAGGCAGGTTGAGTGGTCAGAAATGACACTTGATCAATTTGAGGGATGGTTGGACGATCTTGCAGCAGAGCTTGACCTGGATGTCGACCAATTCAATCAAGATCTGAACAGTGAAGAGAACGTTGCCATGGCGCAGAAAGCCTGGGATGATGGTGTTGCAGCTGGTTTCCCAGGCACGCCTTTGCTGATGATTAATGGTCGTTATTATGGCGGCCCGCAAGATTATACAAACCTGGAAGCCATCACCAAGATGGTCAGGCTTGAGGACGAGCAGTTCACCATCTGCCCACCGATGACCATCGATCCGGCAAAGAGCTACCTGGCTACCATTGAGACTGAAAAAGGCGATATCGAGCTCGAATTACTGGCTGATGTGGCACCGATTGCGGTCAACAGCTTCGTGTTCCTGGCCGACAACGGTTGGTATGATGATGTTACTTTCCACCGCGTGCTCCCCGGATTCGTCGCTCAAGGGGGTGATCCCACGGGTACAGGATTCGGTGGACCTGGATACGCCTTTGATAATGAAATATCCCCTGATCTCAAGTTCGACCAGGCTGGTTTATTCGCCATGGCCAACAGCGGACCAGGCTCCAACGGCAGCCAGTTTTTTATCACCTTCACCCCATTACCAGATCTGGATGGTGGGTATACGATCTTCGGCAGAGTGGTCTCGGGCATGGAGGTGGTCGAAAGCCTGACAGAACGCGATCCAAACCAAAATCCCAACTCACCACCCGGTGATAAGATTCTGGGGGTTACGGTAGAAGAGAAATAACCTGTGTGGAGTAGTTAATGGAAATAATTTCCAACCTGGTGGATTTCATCCTCCACCTCGATGTACACTTGAATGCGATCATCCAGAATTTCGGCATCTGGACTTACCTGATCCTGTTTCTGATTATCTTCCTGGAGACAGGTATCGTCGTGACGCCATTTCTACCTGGTGATTCACTGCTCTTTGCGGCTGGCTCGTTCGCCGCATTAGGTTCATTAAACCCCATCGCATTGTTTCTCATACTTACTGCGGCTGCCATCCTGGGTGACACGCTTAATTACTGGATTGGGCATTATATTGGCCCACGGGCCTTCAGCGGGAACGTTCGCTTCTTGAAAAAGGAATACCTGGATCGAACCCATGGATTCTACGAAAAGCACGGTGGCAAGACGATCATCCTGGCGCGTTTCATCCCCATCATCCGCACATTCGCCCCCTTTGTGGCTGGAATCGGTGCCATGACCTACTCGAGCTTCTTCTTCTATAATGTGATCGGCGCGGTCGCCTGGGTGGGATTGTTCGTCTTCGGAGGTTATTTCTTCGGAAACCTGCAATTCGTCAAGGATAACTTCACCATAGTCATCATGGCGATTATCGTCATCTCTGTGTTGCCAGGAGTGTTCGAGTTCGCTCGCGAAAAGTTCAAGTCTGCAAAAGAGGTCGAAGCATAAACCAGGTTTGGTTATGCAGCTCGATGCTAAACAAAATCCCTCTCGAAGAAACTCGAGAGGGATTTATCTTATCGCGATTGCTTATTTCACCGGCAATTAATGGGGATCAAAACGGTGCAAATCAGACTCAGTGGATCATATCTCCCTGAAATTTATCTTTTTCTCAGGGGACAAGCTGCAAATGACTCGCATCTTCACTCTTGACCTGCTCTGGCTCCCACAGCATTGGGTGGTACTGAATGGTGCGCCATAGATCGGTCATATCCACATAATTCTCATGGTAAGCATGACCAGATTGGCCAGTGGTATGGATGGTCTGTGAATTTGCAAGGTCGCTGAGATCAACGATCATGCGCATGGATGGCAGGCTGCGAGTCTGATAGGGCTCCACCGCGCTCCAACCGGTGGCATTGACGATCCCACCCCCGCCAGAAGTACTGTAAGGACCCCGATTGAAGAGCGCATCAATGGGAGGTATATCCGAATTTCCTAACGTCGGATTGGTGAGGGTCAGGGTGTGCAAGTCACCCCACGCCCATTGGGACGGATCATCCCCTAAAGTCTCCTTGAGCTGATCTACTGCAGCAACATAAGCCTGGCTGAAAATGACGTCCCGAGTCTCGATTGGGTCGGTAGTGCTGTTATCCCACCAGGAACTGTTGGGCTGCTCAACCAGGTTGGCGACCACTTCAAACCAGCGGCTGGCGCCAGTGGGCCAATAATCTTCCGGTAAATCATCATGGAAGGTGGCAGCCAGCAGATTGACCCAAAAAACCTCGAACAACGCCGCGGCCGGTGAGTCCATGTGAGATTGGTAATCCCAATCTTCGAGCAGCCAGCGCACATCATCGACAACAGCACCAAGCGGCACCTGCCTCAAGATCGGCACCAGCACTTCAGCATTCAGGTTTAGATCATCACCCTGCATTTCCTGCAGGTAGGCGATATCGATCGGTCCAGGTGCGCTTTCGATCAGATCGACAATTCGTTGGGCGCGGTGCCCGTGTGCGAAGACCGTGGCGATCAGGTATGGGTAATTCTGGTCCACCACCGCATTATTGGCGGTGACAATGTAGCCCTGCGGTGGATTGAATGAATTCGGCAGCTCTTCGAATGGAATATAACCAGTCCATTCGTATTCGTCGGTCCAGCCTGGGACGGGCAGGCTGCCGTCGCCATTTGCCCGGATGGGGATATTGCCCGGCATCTGGTAAGCGATATTACCATCTACATCAGAATAAAGCAGGTTCTGCGCTGGAGCAGTAAAATCCCGTGTTCCCTCCCGGAACTCTTCCCAATTATCAGCCCGATTAAACTGCCAGATGGCGCGGAAGATCTGATTGGGCTCCAGCGCGGTCCAACGCAGGGAGATGGCGTAATCATCCGGTAAATCCACCCCAACAGTTTCTGAAAAATCTTCGCCCAAATAATTTGTATCGGAGATGATCGGACCATGACGGGTATAACGAACGGTTAGTTCCTGAGGGTCAGCCCCAGCCACCTGCAGAGTTTCTTCAACTAATTCCATGTCCACCCAATTTCCGTTAACTTCATATTGATTGGGATTCTGGGGGTTGATCTTCTCGATGTACAAATCCTGAACATCCGGGCCGGTATTGGTGAATCCCCAGGCGATACGATCATTATGCCCGATGATCACCCCTGGCACACCGGCGAAAGAAAATCCGGTTACTTCGTAGGGACATGCAGCACCCTTCTCAACACAATGTAATCCAACCTCATACCAGATGGCAGGCATCTGGGCGCCCAGGTGCGGATCGTTAGCTAACAACGGCATCCCAGTGTCGGTCAGCTGACCAGATAAAGCCCAGCTGTTCGATCCAATGCCAATCCCCCGGGCACCAACAAAATCATCTAACAGAGCGAACTTACTCTTCAAGTCCTGCAATTCGCTTGAAACCTCCGTTAAATAAATTATGCCACCCTCATTTCCAGCCATGGGTGAGCTGAGGCTCGCCTCGACCTGGAAATCGGGCACAATTACAGGTCGGTCTGGTGAATAAGGCGGCACGATCTCGGTGATCTGCTGTGGGGTTAAGGTCTGCAGCAAGGTCGCCATCTCAATCTCGGCATCCATATTACCACCCAGGTCCCAGGCCATAGCCTTTCCCCAGGTCAGGGAGTGCAGGGGCTGCCAGGGTTCAGGCTGGTAGTCAGCGTTGATCACCTTCAAGAGCAAATATTCCAGGCTGAGATCACCACCCTGATGATCAGCGAGATAAGCATTTACCCCCTTAGTGTAGGATTGCAGGATCGCCAGACTGCTGGGATCAATACTTTCTAATTCTTGTTCGGCAACGCGGTTAAAACCCAGCGTGCGTAAGACTTGGTCGTTTTCTAGCTGGCCTTCACCAAACATCTCGGCCAGCCGACCCGAGCCAATATGGCGCCAGAAATCCATCTGCCAGAAGCGATCCTGAGCATGGACGTACCCCTGAGCGAAAAATAAGTCGTCCGAGTTGCTGGCATAGATGTGCGGGACACCAAATGAATCGCGGTAGACTTCAACGGGATCCTGCAGCCCTTCTACCTGGATCTCTCCTTCCACTTGTGGAAATGAACGGAAAAAATTATATGGGATTAGCACTGCCAACACGACAGTCAGCACAAGGATGAAGACGAGCAAACCGATGATAATTCTGCGAGCCGTACGGGACATGAGTATTCTCCTGCTATGATTTTGTGAACCTTAAATCACCTGAACAACGCTCATTGAGCGCTGATTATGTCTTTCCAGTACTAATCCAGGCAATTTCCCGATACCGCTAAAGAATATGAAATTAACACCTTGCTAATCTCCTATGGCGACCACCAGGGCGATGGCGTGAGTTCGGGTATGGCTCAAGCTGAGAGACCAGATCTTCAGATCTAACTCATCCGCCAGGTGTGAAGCCTTGCCATGCAGGTGCAGATGCGGCTGGCGCGCATGGTCACGCAGGATTTCTATCTCCTGCCACCCCACATCCCCGATGCCGGTGCCCAGTGCCTTGGCGGCAGCCTCTTTGGCTGCAAAGCGTCCTGCCAGGGAGGCAATATTTTCACCCACTTCCTGCAGCTCCCCTGGGGTAAAAACTCGCTCCAGAAAGCGCTTCCCATGGCGTTGGATGGCGCTCTCAATGCGATCGAGCTCAATTAAATCGACACCTGTTCTCAATTTTGTCATAATTTAATTTTCACTGTAACGGTTCAAATCCTGCTCAAGGACCGGCAATACCGACACCCAATCGCTCAGGAGACCAGTATCGACGGGCAGCTTCCAGTACATCTTCGCTGGTTACAGCCCGCACCAGGTCCGGATAGCGGCGATAATAATCCAAACCCAGGTCAAAGCGTTCCAGGTTGAGGATCGCCGACGCCATGCCGCTGTTTGATTCAAGAGAGAGCGGCAGCCGGCCGATAAAATTAGATTGGCTGTCCGCCAGCTCTTCCGGAGTTACCAGCTGGTTGGCGAAACGGTCCACCTCCCGCTTGACCAGCTCCAGAGCCTGATCCACATTCTGCGGGTCCACACCAGCCGAGACATACCAGGGACCGGGACCCATACCTCCGGACAGGCTGCTGTAGGCATAATAAGCCAACCCGGCTTCTTCACGCACCGCTTCTCCCACCCGGCCCATCATACCGAACACGCCCAGGATGTTATTTCCTAACGTAGCTGATAGAAAATCATCAGATCGGCGTTCTGGTCCGGTAACACCTGCCACCAGGTCAGCCTGGAATTTACCGGAGATTAATTCCTTCCGTCGTAAGGGTTTGGCTGGTGCGGGAACGGGAGGCAGCTCGATCTGATTTGGTTGGTCCGGATTTACCCATTCTCCCAGAAGACCCTCTACCTTCTTTACAACTACCCCAGGCTCGACTGCCCCGACAACGGAAATAACCATGCCCCGCGGTCCATAATGAACGCGGTGGAATTCAACCAGGTCATCGCGACTGATAGCCTGGATGGTATCTGGATTGCCATCCTCAGGTCGCGAATAAGGATGCCCCGGATAAATGATCTGGTCGAATGTCAAAGAAGCCATCTCGCGCGTATCCTGGGCGCGGATCGCCAGGCTGGTCAGCGACCGAGCGCGCAAGAGCTCGACCTGTTCTGGTGGAAATACAGGATGCAGTAAAGATTCGGACAGCAGCTCAAGCACCAAATCCAGGTCTTCAGCCAGGGCTTTGCTGCCAAAACCGGTGGTGTGCGTGCCGCCGCTGATGTTCAAGCTAGCACCTGCGGATTCAAGAGTGTCGTAGATCTCATGGAATGAACGCTGGGCCGTGCCGCGCATCAAAGCATCGGCTGTGAAATCCGCCAGACCCAACTTTGGATCATCATCGTAAAGCCCTCCTGCCATAATATAACCATTGACCACCACCGAGGGGCTTTGGAAATTCGAACGGACCAACAATACGATGCCATTGGATAACTCGTGACGCAGGATATCTTCGGGGCCAGGTAATGACTGGCTTAGTGATTGGGGAGTATTCGTGGTCATGCTGACACCTCCTGTCTCTCAACAGGGTGATAAACGCCACGCACACGATTGCCTGGCTTCATATAGGTCTGGGTGATATATTGCACCTGCTCAGGTGTTACTGCAGCCAGGCGATCCAGATAATTCAAGAACCAATCGTAGGTGTCGAAGATCTCCGAATATCCCATCCAAAATGCCTGGTTGGTGATACTCTCACTGCCGTAGGCGAATAAAGCGCGGGCCTGCTTGACAGCCCGGTCCACCTCATCCTGTGGAGGGGGCGAGTCCTGCAGGCGTTTAATTTCATCGTCCAGTGTAAGGACGACTTGCTCCGCAGTGCTCTCTGGATGGACGGTCGCCACAATGGTGTGTAAATACGGATCGATGGTAGCGACGAGTCCTCCGTGAAGGCTGACTGCCAGCTCCCCATCCACCAATGCCTTATACAAGCGCGAGGTCTTGTTTGAAATACCTCCACCGAAAAGATTCAAACTGCTGGCACCGGTGAGCAGGCTGTCAGTTACAAGATATGGAAAAAAGTCAGGGTCAGTTGCGGCTGGAGCATGGTACACAACCTGGACAAAGGTCGTCTCGCCTGGACCTTCAAGGTTCAATATCCGTTCTCCTGATTGCTGCGGCTCGGGACGTGTCCGGTGATCCGGCGGCGATCCATCAGGCAGGGGTTCATAAAGCTCCTGGATGCGAGCCAGCATCTCTTCCGTCCTGAAATCGCCAGCCACAGTCAATATGGCATTACCGGGTACATAATATTTACGGTAATGATTGAAGAGGTCATCGCGCTGCATCGTTTGTAGATCGATCAAGTCGCCGATCACCTCATGATGGTACGAATGCACCCGGAAAGCCGCGGCATGCATCTCCTCGTTCAACAAGAACATGGGTTCGTTTTCATGTCCCTGGCGTTCGGAGATGATCACCGTGCGCTCCAATTCCACATCCTCGGGAGTAAAGAGACTGTTGTACATGCGATCAGCTTCTAATTCCAATGCCAGGTCGATCTTATCAGCCGGCAGGGTTTCAAAATATGTCGTCCAATCCAGGAATGTCAAGGCATTGCGGTAGCCACCTTCCCGGGCAACTGCCTTATCAAGCACCTCCGCTGGGAAGCGCTCGGTTCCTTTAAACTGCATGTGCTCTGCCCAGTGGGAAACGCCGGTTATGCCAGGAATTTCATTGCGTGAACCCACCCTGTACCAGAGCCACAGGCTGGTTATCGGCGCGGTGTGAATTTCCTTCAGCAGCACCGTCAAGCCGTTTGTAAGTTGAAGTTTTGTGAACGAATTATCCATTTATTAGACACCATTCCTTATATTTTCAGTGATCCGTGTATCCAAGGGGATTTGGAATTCAATGAACTATAGCATATGGGCTAATTTTGAGCAACACAATTGTCAGATTTATGTTATTTACTTGAATTCTATGAATCTTTAACCCATAAACTGCCCACTAGACACGCATCAGATTTCATTGATTATCTCAAGTTGTCACCTAATCCAATAATGTCATTCTGGAGCGATGTACGAGCAAAGAATCTCCGCATTATCTAGCGTATTTTGGCCGATGGTCTAGAGATTCTTCCCCCGGCTTCGCCAGGGATGAACTTTGCTGCGCTCCTCAATGACATAATGACCAATGGGTAGCTACTTAGGTTATCTAAAAAGATCTCCACATTGGCTGAATTAACCCGGTAGTTTTTCCCTCAAAACCCCCGTCTCTCCCTTCCTTTGATATAATCACGCCTCAGCCATCTGATAAACTAATTTGGGGACTTTCGATGATACCGCTATCCATAACCATATCAGGCTTCCTCTCCTACCGGGATCGGACCGAGCTGGATTTCTCCGGTTTTGACCTGGCTTGTATTGCAGGCGCGAATGGCGCGGGTAAATCTTCTCTGCTGGATGCCATCACCTGGTCCCTTTTCGGGCAGGCGCGCAAGCGCGATGATTCTCTGATCAACAGCAAGGAGGATCTTGCTGAAGTCAGTTTCATCTTCACCTACGAAGGGAACGTCTACCGCGTAATTCGTTCCAAGCCCCGCAATAAGACCACTATCCTGGAGTTCCATATCCTGCAAGAAAAAGGCGATGAGGCTGGTAAACGAGATTATGAATCAGGTACCTGGAAGCCACTCACTGAGCGGACCTTACGTGACACCGAAGCACACATCCAGGAAACTTTGCGCCTGGACTACGAGACCTTTGTCAACGCGTCTTTCTTCTTGCAGGGCAAAGCTGACCAATTCACCCAGCAGCGTCCCGGAGATCGTAAACGCATCCTGAGCAGCATCCTGGGTTTGGAAATCTGGGAAGACTATCGCCAACAGGCAGGTGACCTGCGGAGAACGATCGAGAAAGATATACATGCCATTGAGGGGCGCATGCAGGAGATCACCAGTGAGCTGACCGAGGAGGAAGTTCGAAAGTCACGCCTTCAAGAACTGCAGAAGGAACTAAACGATCTTTCCCAAAATCGAGCAATACAAGAAACCACATTGGAAACCATTCGTCAAATCGCGGCAACCCTGGTCGAACAGGAAAGGGTAGTTGGCATACTGGCACGCCAATCTGAAGAGGCGGCCCAAAACTTATCAGGGATAAAAGAACGGCTCAATTCGCGCCAGGAAGAACGGGCATCATTTAATCAATTATTATCCCGGGAACAGGATATCGAAGAATCGTATGCAGCCTGGCAAAAATCCCGGGAAAGCCTGGAAAGCTGGGAAGCGGTAGCAGCTCGCTTCCGAGAAGGAGAGAAAAAACGCCAGGGACCATTGGATGAAATAAATGCCGCCCAGGCTGTACTGCTTCAAGAGCGCCAGACTTTAGAAGACCAGCAGCGTGAAATCTTGGCCCTGCAATCCCAAATCCCAGAGATCGAAAAGAATCTGGAGTCTGTTGCAGGCAATGCGAAAGATGCTGAACACAGGCTAGCTCGGCGCAAGCTGCTTTTGGAAGAACTGCAAATAGCCCAGAAAAACCAGGCTGAGGCGAAGGCGGAGAATCCACGCCTGAAAAACGATATGGAAGAAATAAAAGGGCGCATAGACCAGCTTTCAAAGACAGAAGGCGCTACCTGCCCCCTATGTGGGCAGCTGCTGAGCCAATCTGATCGCCATGCATTGATTGAAAGCTTGAATATTCAGGGAAGAGAGATGGGGGATAAATACCGCGCCAACCTCGATTTGGTGGAGCAAACAGATGAAAAAGTTCGCGATTTGGAAAACCAGATCGAATCCCTGTCCACTGCCGACAGCGAGCTGCGCAAGTATGAGAAAACCAGCGTCCAACTCACCAGCAATCTCGAAGTTCTGAATGCCCAAAAAGATCAATGGGAAGACAAATCTGCTCCCCGCCTGGCTGAGATCACTACCAGCATCGATCAGGACACCTTCGCCCCTGAAGCTCGTGAACGACTGGCGGTGGTCAATGAGGAACTTAAGGGGATTGGCTACGATGCCGCCGCACATGACTCCGTGCGTAAAGCGGAAAGCGACGGCCGCCAAAGCGAGGTAGAAATGCGGGCTCTGGAAAAAGCCAAAGCAGCGATGACGCCCCTGGAGCGTGAGATCATCGATCTTGAGTCCCAGATCGTAAACCTGGAGGACGAGGTGTCCCGCAAGGGAGCGGAGCACACGAAAGCTGCTGAAGCACTTGAAATCTCGCGCCAGAAAGCGCCCGACCAGGAGGCTGCTGAAGGAGTCTTGCTCAACCTGCAGGAAAGAGAGAACCGCCTGCGGATGGAGGTCGGCGCGGCCAAACAAAAAGTGCTCGTCCTTGAAGATCTGAAATCCCGGTTTTCTGCCTTAGATACTGAGCGCACCG
>JBEQLH010000045.1:0-15558 GCA_040326075.1 Anaerolineales bacterium | reverse complement strand
TTTGCACAGACAAAGCCAAGGCGATGCTCAACGATGATCGTCCCAGGTCTGGTGCGAAGAATCGAATTACTTTCCTGGAGGATCAGTTCTACCAGACGCGCGTCCTTGTCTATCTGGCTGGATACATCAACAGCTTTCTGGGATGGGATTATATTGGAAAGATTAACCCTACGACCTTCTGCCTTGGAAACTATCTTCTGCGCCAGAACCAATATGTCCCCTGCGGCGAGTGATATTCCAGCTCTCTCAACCGCCACAAGAATTAATTCTGCTAAATCGTCACCAGATTCAATAAGTGGAAACTCTGGCAATGGAGTAATGGTGAGAGTCAATTTGTCTTCCCTATATAATCAACTGCCAATTTATCTAATCCTTAATTAATCCTCACCCAATCCGGTGACCTGAATCGAGGCTGACCGACTGCCGTAATGTTTATTCATGCTGATTAACAATGAGGTGAGTCCTTCAACCACGATTGCATTGTCCAGACTCCCTGCATAATAAGCTTTCATCCCGATCGATTCTGCTAACCTGCTGACTTCTTCTACGGCAGCGAGATCATCAGAACAAATGAGTACATCATCTTCGAGAGGCTGGTCAAGATTTTTTCTTAATGATGCTGCGGGTACATTCTGAAACGCTGCCACAACCCGAACCTGATCGCCAAGAATACTTTTCGCCAGTCTGGCAGCGGAGGGCGGAGCAGGAGGTGTCGGTTCACGAAAATCTACACGGGCGGTTGCGTCAACTAGAATCTTGCCTCGCAAATCCTCTTTCAAGCCTTCAATAGCAGCCTGGTGGGCAGTCTGGACGACTGTAAGCACACAAATGTCTGCGCTGCGAGCAGCAAGACCATTTTCCATACCTCTGATTGTGTCAATACCCAGTTCATTGTTTAATTCATCAGCAACCCTGAGCGCTTTTTCAGCTTTACGAGAGCCGATGATAATGGGATAACCTTGCATTACCCACCGCATAGCCAATCCCGGGCCTTCTTTTCCAGTACCCCCCAGAATTGCGATTGTAGGTATGGATTTTTCAGTTGTCATTTATTCTCCCTTTAATTTGGTACGAAGCTGTTGTATCGCTCCCAGACTTTTGGAGCCAACTCACGAGCCCTGGCAGTAATTGCTCCTTCATCCATGGTAAGCAGCTCTCGGTCTCGCATCAGCACCTCGCCAGCCACGATCGTGGTCGTCACCATACTCTCATGAAAACCAAACACAATTTGCCAGGGTAGGTTTCCTGAAGTCAATGGCGTGTGAGGATGGTAATCGACAAAGATCAGATCTGCGCTCGCTCCAGGAATCAACACGCCCAGAGGCGCTTCCGGAAAGAATTTATTTGCCAGGGCAGCATTATTATAAACTCCCAGACGGACTGCATCTATCCCCGAAAAACGGCGGGGGTCGCGGTGCCATACCTTGTGGAGCAAATATGCAGTTTTCCACTCCTCCCACATGGTATGACTGAAACCGTCTGTTCCTAATCCAACTTTTACACCTGCCCGCAGCAAACTCTCAACAGGTGCCGCGCCAACACCGTTATTCATATTAGAGCGCGGTTGATGTGTGACCCAGGTTTCGGTGTCTGCCAACAATTCAGCTTCTCTTATGTCAATATGGATCGCATGGGCTACTATAGTCTTTGCTCCCAGGATGCCATGCTTTTCCAGGCGATCCACGACACGCATTCCCGATTTTCCCAGGCTGTCATATTCGTCGGACTCATGTTCCGCTACATGAATGTGGAATCCTTCTCCTTCCGGGACAGCTTCCCGACAAGCATCCAGTGTTTCTGCAGAGAGTGTCAGGCTGGCATGCAATCCAAACGTTCCTGCTAACCTGCCCTCAGCTGAGCGCTCAGGTCGAATTGCTTCAAGAAAACGCACATTTTCCCGAATTCCAGCCTGGGCTTTTTCCTTTCCATCGCGGTCTGTCACTTCATAACACAGGACTGCCCGTAATCCAGATTCTTTGATCGAATCTGCAATCACATCCAGTGAACCATCGATAGCATTGGGTGAGGCGTGGTGATCGATCAAGGTAGTAGTACCATGCTTGATCGCATCGACTAACATCACCTCAGCAGAAGCCCGGACATCATTAATACCCAGGGATTTATCCAAGGGCCACCAGAGTTTTCGCAGGATTTCAGGAAAATCTTTCGGTGCCGGTCCTGGGATGACCATTCCGCGGGCAAAGGCTCCATAAAAGTGGGTATGAGCACAGATATTACCCGGCATGACATATTGTCCACCAGCATCTATAAGTTCAGAATCCGGGTGCTGCGCAACCAACCGGTCTTGAGGACCAATCTCAGCGATGCGACCTGAAGATATATATAGGGCCTGTGCTTCTAGTATTTGATTAGGATCTTCCCAAGTGATGATTTTTCCATTGGTGATCAACATAACTTGTTTTCTCCTTACTTCACAGAGATCTCACCAGCTGTTCTTGTTCAGGTACCTCTATGGCACCGGGGATAAAATTCCGAACCCAGCGGATGGCTTCATCACTGGACAAATCCATCCCCATTTTTGCAAGACCAGCAGCAAACATCCCGGTGCGACCTATCCCCGCGTGACAATGAATTGCAATCCCCTTCCCAGAGCGGGAATGAGATAGCACCTGCTGAACAGCCTCTCTCAGATCATCAACTTCAGGGGTACTAAAATCAGGAATTGGTAAATACTGCACTTCAAAACCTTCTTCGTTATAGATAGAACGCAAATCTCGACCTGTAACGCGCAGGCATTCTTCATCACTGGTTAACAGGACAATCATTGAAACGCTCCCATTTTTATATGCTCGAATCAACTCCCCATCAGGATCATATGTGCTGAACGGCATCGCACTGCGGTAAATCTTTCCTGGGAATGTTACGGGCAATTCTGTCAGTTCCATACGGTGATTGTGGCACCATTTGCCACACGAAGCGATTGGTCAGATTTTAAGAATTAATATTTGAACTCAATCAAATATTGTCGGACGGTCTTCAGAAAAGGCGACGAAGGCATCATGAATATGTCGTTGGCGAGTGCGTTCCCCAGAAAGGATCGGTGGAATTTCATCTTGGGAGAAAAAGGCTACTTCAGAGGTCTCGAAACTGGGACGAGGTTCACCGCTAATGATTTCACAAAGGAATACTATCTTGAAAGCGTGGAATATTTCCAGAGGACCCGTACGGTTTGCATCGTAAATACCGATTACTTTACGTGCCTCTACCTCAAATCCGGCTTCTTCTAACACTTCGCGTTCAACTGCGGCGGAAGGAATATCGCCAATGTCTGCCCAACCACCGGGCATCGTCCAACCACCATCGATGCGTTCGCGCACCAATAACAGGCTTCCGTCCCGAAATGCCGCCCCGCGAACATCAACCCGGGGTGTTGCATAACCGATTTGATCGTCGAAAATCTCAACCAAATCTGCAGAGTCAAGATTTGTATAGTTGCCAAAAATTTCAGCTGAAATCTCTGATAAACGTTGAAATCGCTGTGTCTGGTAATCGTTTTCAGCAAAGTGCAGTCCGGTCTGCGAAATAGCCTGGATTTCCCGCGCCCAATCTAACCACTGGGGGAAATCATTTTCCAACCGATCATGATTAAGTTTCATAGTTTTTTTGAATTACTGCCCTGCATAGATCAGGTGAACGAACTGCTCATGATCTACAGGCAGCTTGTCCACTCTCACTCCTGCTGAATTATAAATGGCATTTGTAATAGCCGGAGTAGATTGGATACTGGATAGCTCTTCAACACCCTTTGCGCCATAATGTCCATCATAAGTTGGAAGCTCAAAAACAATCGAGTGAATTTCAAGAGTCGGGACAATGGATGGGATTCTGTTGCGAGCCAAATGGTTGGTGATCACTCGACCCTCTTAAACTGGGAATATCTCCGAAACATCAGAACCAGATGTGAGGCGAATCTCCAAAATCCAATCTTATTAAGTAAATCCACATTGTGCAGTTGTTATTGAAAGGAATACTCCCTGTGGTTTGATGATCCGTTCAAAATTTGAAGCCTGCCCTGGAGTTCGAGCAGAAAGTTTGTACCTCCCGCGATCAAGCGAGCTTCTTCAAAAAGCTTTTCGAAGGTGTCTGGGTTAGAGTGAGCTAGGAAATAATTCTTCCAGAGAGGCATGGATCGGCGACCGGTGGTTTATTTTTCAGCCAATAATTAAGCCGAAGCAATTGCCACAAGGATGGCGGCACTTTTCGACGGGAGTAAACCGACGCCGCCGATTCGGATTTAATCTAATTTTAGCACATGTGAAGCATTAAGACTTTCATAGAAAATCAAATTCAATCAACCATACCTGAATTTTGGCATATAATCTTATAATTCTAAGTCTGGTAAGACAGCCCCTGGTCAGTGATTAACGATCCGTAAAGGTTATTACACCGAGAGGTGAAGATCATGTATTGGAAAGGTCAGGTATTATCAATTTACGTCCGTTCAAAACCAAATGAACCGGTTGTTGAAATGAATGAAGTCCTTGCTGTACCCGGAAAAGGTCTTGAGGGGGATTATTACTTCTCGCGCAGAACCTCAAAACGAAATGATCCTGGCCGAGAACTAACCTTAATTGAAAAAGAAGCGCTATCAGCAATTGAAAACGAGAACAATATCTCACTAAATCCAGGAGAAAGCCGGCGGAATATTATCACAGAGAATGTACCTCTCAACCACTTGGTTGGAAAGGAATTCCGAATTGGTGAAGTCACCCTGAAAGGAATCCGCCTGTGTGAACCCTGTGTCCATTTGAGTGAGCTCACTCAAAAAAACATTATCCCAGCATTAGTTCACCGGGGTGGACTGCGTGCACAAATTATTACAAAAGGTAATATCCGTGCGGGAGACCCAGTGTATACCATCGTCAGCGATCAGATTGAGGAGGTACATCATGCAGACCTTGATCAAAGATCTTGACCGATTGCATCACTTCCTGCTCGGCCAAACATTGTACCCCATACTGCTTTCGACTATTTTTGCCGTGGCTCTATTTGCAGCGCGAGTACTGCACAGCCATTCTTTTGCATATCAAAATCTTATCTGGAATTTGTTCCTGGCCTGGATGCCTTATTTATTCAGCTTCTGGGCTGCAGCCCTCTACGCATCCAAATCCGGGCGTTGGTGGGTGATTATTTTTCCTGGATTTTTATGGTTGATCTTCTTCCCAAATGCTCCCTATATCATTACAGATTTCCTGCATTTAGCCTACCGTCCAGGTGTGCCAATCTGGTATGACATTCTCATGCTAGCCACATTCGCCTGGACAGGCTGCTTCCTGGCCATTGCTTCCTTGAGAACCATGCAGATCATCGTCAGGAACCACCTTGGGTGGCTGATGAGTTGGGTTTTTGCTGGTTCTGTCCTGGCATTAGGTGGACTGGGTATCTACCTGGGCCGTTTTTCCCGTTGGAACAGCTGGGACATTTTTATTTCACCAAAAGAGATCCTCTCCGAAGTCGCCTTTCGAGTGCTGAATCCATTGAGCAATTTGACTTTTTTTGGATTCACCACCCTGTTTACAGTTTTCTTGCTTGTGTGCTATCTCATGTTTATATCTATACGCAGGGAGGATTATTTCCCACATTAATTATCATGCATAATATATTGAGGAGAAAATAATGTCCGACTCTAGAGCTGCTGCACTGCAGTATGCACATGACAACAACTCACGGTTTCTAGATGAATTAAAAGACTTCCTGACCATTGCCTGCATTTCAACTGATCCTGAACATCAAGCGGACATGGATCAAGCTGCGGGTTGGGTCGCTGAGCAGCTGGAAAGTCTCGGAATGTCTGGGGTAAAAATCTACTCCACTGCCGGTCATCCGGTAGTTTATGGAGAAAAGATGGTAAATAATCAGGCTGCACCGACAGTCCTGATCTATGGACATTATGACGTACAACCTGCAGAACCCTTAGAATTGTGGAACAGTGGAGCTTTTGAGCCTGTCCAAAGCGGCGATAACCTGTTTGCACGGGGCGCGTCCGACATGAAGGGACAGGTCATGGCTGCAATTAAAGCGCTGGAAGCCATAATCCGCACTGGCAGCTTGCCAATCAACATCAAGTTTCTAATCGAAGGGGAAGAGGAGATCGGCTCTCCGAACTTAGGTGAATTCATCAGCAATCATCATGAATTATTGAGCAGTGATTTTGCACTCAACCCTGACACAGGTATGATCGCCCCTGATCTTCCAACGATTACATACGCATTGAGAGGACTGGCTTACTTCGAAGTCCGAGTAGACGGTCCTGACCACGACTTGCATTCAGGTTCATTTGGAGGAGTTGTGCTCAACCCAGCCCAAGCGCTATGTGAATTAATTGCAGGAATGCACGACGCTAGTGGGCGAGTTACTCTTCCTGGTTTTTATGATAGAGTTCGAAACCTGGATGATGAAGAAAGGCTGCAGCTCGCCCGACTGCCTCTGGACGAAAAGTTTTACCTACAACAAACCGGAGCACCCGCTCTATGGGGTGAAAGCAGCTTCTCACCTGTCGAACGGATAGGTGCCCGGCCAACATTAGAAGTGAATGGCTTTTATTCCGGTTTCACTGGCGAGGGATCTAAAACTGTATTACCAGCCTGGGCAATGGCGAAGATATCCACCCGTCTGGTGCCAGACCAGGACCCTGATGAGGTGCACCAGCAATTAACCCGTTATTTGAAGGAAAATGCACCAGAGACAATCCGATTTGAAGTTAAATATCTTGTTGGCAGCCCGGCCTCGATCTCCGATCGCGGGTCTGATGGTGTAATGGCAATGCAAGACGCCATGCAGCAAGTCTGGCAGAAAAAACCCCTGTTTCGAAGGGAAGGTGGCAGTGTACCGGTTGTCGTCCTGTTCAAAGAAATTTTAGGAATCGAATCGGTTAACTGTGGTTTTTCCCTGCCGGACGATAACGCTCACGGCCCAAATGAGAAACTACACCTGCCAACCTGGAATCGTGGAATCGACACTATCATCAACTTTATATATAATCTGGCGGAATAATACCTTATGGATAAATTAAAACTTCCCACCTACGGCGGTCAAGCTGTCATTGAAGGCGTGATGATGCGCGGAAAGCGATCTATGGCTATCGCTATGCGCGCACCTGATGAATCAATCGTGATCCACAAAGATGATTTAGGCAGTATATATCGCAGCAATATCGTTCGCATTCCATTCCTGCGAGGCATGATCCTGCTTTGGGACGCACTTGGATTGGGGATACAAGCATTAACTATCGCGGCCAATACGCAGACTGATGAGGATGAAAGAATCGAAGGGCCAACATTAATCATTACCCTGATCATTTCTTTAGCCTTTGCGGTCGGATTATTCTTTCTCCTACCTGCCACTTTGGGTCATCTGATAGAAGTGTCTCTTAACTCATTAATATCAGCAGGCGTTGCTCAATCAAATACTGCTGCTTGGATCGGCAACTTCATGGAGGGGATCTTACGCTTGGTGATCTTGATCGGATATATCTGGTTTATCGGACGGATCCCAGATATCAAGCGAGTTTTCTCCTATCATGGTGCCGAACATAAGACCATCAACGCATTTGAATCCGGAGCAGATTTAACACCAGAAACAGTTAAATTATTCTCTCTCGAACATCCCAGGTGTGGGACTGCTTTCCTGCTTACCCTCGTCTTGCTCTCAATATTGTTCTTCTCTTTGCTGGGACCACTTCCACTCGGATTACGATTAGCCAGCCGCATAATAATGATCCCAGTTTTGGCTGGTATTGCCTACGAATACATCCGCTGGACAGCTAACCACCTCGATTCTCCTTTTGTCAAGTTTATCGTTCGACCAAATCTCGCTTTGCAGCGCCTGACAACCCGGGAACCTGATTTGAAAATGCTGGAGGTCTCAATTGCAGCTTTCAATGCAATGCGCGCCGGTGAAGAAGAAATTTATGTGTAGGTAATTAATTATTCACCGATCAATTGAATCACCAATTCTCTGCGTCGTGACCGGTTGTCGAAATCAATGAAAATAATCTGCTGCCAGGTGCCCAAAGTCAACCTGCTGTTGACGAATGGCACACTAAAAGATGGTCCTAATAATGCAGCCCGGATATGGCTGTGACCATTTCCATCACCCCAGCGGGCATTATGAGCATAATGCCGCCCAGGATCGATAATTTCATCGAACAATCGACGCAGGTCGCTGATACAACCCGACTCATACTCTATCGTTGTCAGACCGCTTGTCGCTGACGGTGTAAAAACTGTTACCACCCCATTACTAAGACCACTTTCTACCAGCGCACGGGAAACGTGGTCGGTGATATCCAAAATATCTGCGTTTCCCTTCGTGTTCAAATTAATAGTGTTTGTCTTGACGACCATAATCTTTCGTCTCCTTAATGAACTTGGTATCAGGAATATTGGATCTATGGTTCCATGTTCAAAATAGTCGTGGTGGAATCGGTTTTGGTGATAACAATTTGAATTATACTCATAGATATTCTAATGAGGACTTGATAGAACTAGGACAGGAATTGTGTTTCTGATTCGAGGGATATTCATGATCAGCATAGTATTCTTGAATTTACACCGAGATTCAAGTCCGTTCACGAATACAGAGTTAACCTCATTTTATAGTCCTTCCCGTGAAAAAACGATCAATTTCATTATTTATACACCCCCAGGATACGAAGAGAATAATACGCGCTTCCCAGTCTTATATTTCCTTCACGGACGAGGCGGCAACCACTTCCTTTATTGGGGATCGATCAGCCAATCCATTCCTGAAGCAGATGGAGATGCAGGTGCCTGGATCAGTAAATTGATCAATAATGAAATTATCCCTCCAATGATTATCGTTACTCCAGATGACAGCGATGGTTTTTGGGGTCAAGAAAATGAAATAATGATCACCGAAGAGCTGATCAACCATATCGATACAAATTGGCGGACAATCCCAAACCGTACGGGCCGGGCGATTGAAGGCTTTTCAATGGGCGGGATGGGAGCCAGTCGCTATGCATCCAGACAAGCAGGCATTTACTGTTCAACGATAATTATGGCTGCCCCACATGTGGAAGAGTTGCTCCCAGATTGGGAGCAGAATCGTAGAGAAATTACCAATTCAGATCTAAAAATCCGGCTGGTTGTGGGTAGCGATGACGGACAGCTAGAACCGATGCGAATTTTGCACGAGGGTCTTAATACCCAAATAATTTCACATCAGTTTGACATCATCCCAGGCGTGGGGCATAATGTAGGTGAGCTGTATAATCGTGTAGGAATTGAAGGACTTCGCTTCCATGCTGATTGCTTTGACAATTCAGACCAAATTCGCTATAACCCATATTATTTACCAAGTGTCACCAGTTTTTGTATGCCGATTAGATTCAGGCGATTATGGCATTAGACCTTGAGCTCTACAGGCTTCGAATACGCCTGCCCTCCCAGCCTCCCGTTCACCTATCAGTGATTGATATCGCGCCAGATCATCCATCACAGACGATAATCTTCCTGCATGGGTATGGCGGACAAGCCCGACAATGGAAGTATCAGCTCGATGAGTTCTCCATCTCCAATCGAGTGATAGCTGTCGACCTGCGTGGTCATGGTCAATCCGATAAACCAGATGGGGATTACAGTATGGCTCGCATGGTTGAGGACCTGCAGCTGGCACTTGAAGAATTGGGAGTTGATGAAAACTTTCATCTGGTTGGCCATTCATTCGGCGGCGCGATCGCCACGGAGTTCGCAAACGCTTACCCGGAACGGATCGATCACCTGATATTAATCGCAACAGCTGGAGAATTTGAATTAAATCCCTTTTACCGTTTTTTGTTGAATCTTCCCAGCTCCGTAATACGTTCTCTGGGACCGATCGTTCGCGGTTGGTTATCTGCACCACCAAAAGTAATGCACGCCTGGTACCACCAAAATGTTGCCAGCTGGAATGGATGGAGCTTATTCCGCAGTCTGCAGATGCCAACTACTGTGATTCGAGGGCATTCTGATTTAGTCTTTTCGAAATCAATGTTTGATGAGGTGGCTCAGGCAATTCCGGATGCAAATGATATCGATGTCGGCGCTTCGGGTCACCTGGTAATGCTTGAGCGGCGTGAAGCAGTCAATCGGGCAATTATTAGGAGCCTGGAATCCGAAACCCGTTCATGGAGATTGGTTAGTGAAGATTCCACATCCACAAACAGGGCAGCTCTCCTGGAGAATCGACCCTGGTTGCCCCATTACGACAAAGACATCCCATATACGATCGCGATTCCCAACAAACCACTGCACCAGTTATTAAGATCTGCAAGTTCTCGATTTCCACGGAAGACGGCACTTATATTTGAAGGAAAACGAATCTCATACTCACAGCTTCAGGATAATGTTTTCCGATTTGCGAATGCTCTTATTTCTCTTGGTGTTAGTCCAGGGGATCGGGTCATGCTATTGCTGCCAAATTTACCACAAATGGTGATCGGATATTACGCGATCCTCGAAATTGGAGCAGTGGCTGTATTTTCACATCCAATCACGGACGAGGAGGAATTAATCCGTCAATTGGACCTTACTCAAGCCAGAGTGTTGATTACTCTGGGACAATTTGAAAACATTGTTAAAAGATTGGTCGCAGAAGAAAATTCTTCTTCCTTATCCAACCTATCAGACATAATTCTAACCAACCCCGGTGCCTATTTACCTTTTCACAAAAAGTTCCTTTATAGATACAAAGAACGACAGCGAGGAGCAGATATAAAAGAGGCGTTTTCCAAAATTAGTTCGCATGAATTTTCAAGAATCCTTAATGGGCAGAGTAATGACCTGGCTGATATTAAGATCGATCCAGAAAATCTAGCCACGATCCAATTTACTGGCGGTACAACTGCTGAACCAAAAGGTGTCATGCTGTCTCACAGAAACCTGGTAGCCAATGCAATCCAAACACGTCATTGGATGCCAAATGCAGTGGAGGGAGAAGAAAGGTTCTTATGTGTGCTGCCGTTCTCACACAGTTATGGGCTGACGACTGCACTCAATGTTCCAGTTGCGTTAGGGGCAACGTTAATATTAAAGGCGAAATTCGAAACGATCGATCTATTAAAAACGATCAAACGCTACCAACCTACAGTTTTTCCGGGTGTCCCAAGTATGTATATGGCCATCAAGGATTATCCTGGGGTCCGAAAATTTGGTATCTCATCGATCAATGCCTGCATCAGCGGTTCAGCTCCACTGCCCATTGAAGTACAGGAAGCCTTTGAGAAATTAACTCGCGGGAGGCTTGTTGAGGGTTATGGGTTGACTGAAGCAGGTCCAGTCACCCATGGCAATCCTTTATATGGGCAGCGAAAAGTTGGAACAATCGGAATTCCATTTCCTTCAACTGAAGCACGGATTGTGGACCTGAAAAGGGGGAAAAAAGAAGTACAAGTTGGACAAATTGGCGAGTTGGCGGTGCGCGGACCCCAGGTTATGCTGGGCTATTGGGAGGATCCAAAAGCAACCCGCAAGGCATTTAATTCGGATGGATTCCTATTAACCGGCGACGTTGCCCAGATGGATACTGATGGATACTTCCGCATCGTATCCAGAAAAGCGGATATGTGGTACCCGGAGAAGCCTGGGAATCCGGCCTTTCCACGTGACGTTGAAGAAATCTTGTTTGAGATCCCACAGGTCAGAGATGCTGCAGTTGTAGCCATTGCCAACCAACCCATCGCATTTGTGATCGCAAAGGGAGATCGTCCTGCCGGAAGTGAAATAATCGCATTCTGTAAAAGACGTTTGCCTCCAAATCAAGTGCCGCGATTAGTAATTTTCGTTGAAGATTTTCCCCGCACGTTTATTGGTAAAATTCTTCGCCGTGATTTGGCAAAAAAATTCGAACAATCACAACTGGAACATCAAACGGAAAAGGAAGATCAACTTCAGACACCCGGTTCAATTATTTGATGTACTTACCCAATAAACGATAAATACCTATGCAATTATGATTGATAGCAACTGTTCTTCTGATGGTGAGACTCTTCATTTCTCTATTGATGGCGATGGCCACCCGGTCATTTTGATCCATGGGTTTGCTGCCTCAAATTATGACTGGGTATACCTGACCCCAGAATTGATCAAAACAGGATACCAGGTAATCGCGCCTGATCTTATAGGACATGGAAACAGCAGCAAACCAAAGGATCCTGCTTGCTATACATTCTGCGCTCTTTATCAAAATTTTATCGAATGGATCAATGCGTTTGGGATTGATCAAGAGCTTACTTTGATCGGTCATTCAATGGGCGGATTGGTTGCCCTTCTATTCGCCAGCGAGCATGCTGATGCCGTTAAGCAGTTGGTACTCATTGATCCATACTACAACCGGAAACAGCTTAATTCAATACTGCAATTGATCAACCGCAGGCCGGAATGGTATCAAAAAGCTCTTCAAGTTACTCCACAATGGTTGATCCACACTGCGATATCACTTGATGTGTATGGCATGATCCATTATGAAAGTCGCACCCGTCAGCAGATTGCTGAAGACTACAAGCGCGCATCACCCCAGATCGTTTCTATACCTGGTTCGATACCTGATATTTCAGATAAAATCAACCAGGTCCAATCACCGACCCTGGTAATCTGGGGGGAAAAAGATGCCACACTCCATCCCAGCTCCTTCCCCATCCTGGTCGATACACTTCCCAACGGTCAAGGAAAATCACTTCAGGGCGCAGGTCATCAACCCCACCTCACAAAACCAGGTCTCTTTAATCCACTGGTCTTGGATTTCCTGGGAAACTCTTCCTGATGATCCTCTTGTGATTGTCATATCTCACAAGTAGAAATAATTTAGAATCATACCTCTCGGTAAAATAAATCTATTGCACATCCAGATTTTCCAGGTCTGAACCAACTTATCAAATAGGGAGAAACGAACCAGATCAGGTAACTTCCAGATATCTTTCCAATTCCCAGTCTGTGACTTTTGTCCGGTATTCCTCAACTTCTGCCCATTTCGCTCGTGCGAAGCTTTCATAGGCTGATGGTCCAAGCGCGTCCTTCAAGACCTGATCACCATCCAATAAATTCAACGCCTCAGCCAATGAACCTGGCAGTTCAGCAATATCTTGTTTCAGGCGTTCCTCACGGGTCAAACCATAAACGTTAATTTCATTCAAAGGATCAGGCGGTCTCATAGCATTATCAATCCCATCCAGGCCCGCGGCAAGCATCACAGTGAGTGCCAAATATGGATTAGCAGAAGGATCGGGGAAGCGGAGCTCAGCGCGAATTGATTTTTCACGCCCAGGCGTATAAATGGGGATTCGAATTAATGCGGACCGGTTGATCTGAGCCCAACCTACGTATACCGGTGCTTCATATCCTGGTACTAGCCGCTTGTAAGAGTTTACCGTGGGGGCGACAACTGCCGATAATGCCCTGGCGTGCTGTAACTGACCAGCGATAAATCCGTATGCCATTTCTGAAAGATTATATTTATCATCAGGATCGAAGAAGAGGTTCTTCCCCTGATTATCAAATAATGATTGATGACAATGCATCCCGGATCCATTAATCCCGAAGATCGGTTTTGGCATAAATGAAGCCACCAGATCGTGTTGAGCTGCGATTGCTTTAACTGTATATTTCAGGGTCAGAATTTTATCTGCTGTCTTCAAGGCTTCATCGAACTCGAAATCAATTTCGTGTTGGCCGAGAGCGACCTCGTGGTGACCCATTTCAACCACCAGACCCATACTTTCTAAGGCCGCCATTAAATTTGTACGCACCCGAACAGCATCATCATTGGCAGAAAAGTCAAAGTAACCACCAACATCATGGGGAACCGGGTGAATATTCGATAGACCATTACGCTTGAAGAGGAAGAATTCCGGTTCAGGTCCAACGTTGAACACCCACCCAAGAGAATTTATACGCTCCAAAGTTCGTTTGAGAGTCCCCCTGGGGTCACCTAAAAATGGGGAACCATCAGGAAGGAAAATATCACAAAATATTCGTGCTCTGCGGGATTCGACAGGGCTCCAGGGTAAAACTGCATAAGTGTCCAGATCGGGGATCAAACGCATATCGCTTTCCTGGATGCGAGCAAACCCTTCAACTGAAGACCCGTCAAACCAAATACCTTCTTGGACAGCTCGATCAACTCGCGAAATCGGTATGTCCAGACTCTTGACAGTTCCGGTTACATCGGTAAATTGTAATGAGATAAACTTTACCTGGTCTTCTTTAATTCTGGTATTTAAATCCTTATTGTCCATAATATAACTCCATAACATTAAAGATAAATTTTTAGTACACTGATCAATCCGGCAAGCCGTAATTTTAACCTAAATGATTGAAATTAAAGTTCCTTCTCCATAATATTTAATATTTCTGCCAGGCTGCTTTTTTCAGATTGGGTCAGGCAAGACCAGGGTGCAAAAAAATACTGATCCGTTTTAGCTTCAACCTGGTCTCGGAATAATTTGCCATCCTCTGTAATCCGTAAAACACTGCGGACACCTGAAATATATGATCGTGCCCGTAATTCAGTAAGCGCATCTGTGTATACCTTCATTGGGTGACCGCGAAAAGATAATTTATCAATCAAATCATCTAGATTGTTCACTTGCCGACGCCAGATCAAAGTCAGACTCTCAAGCGCGGTCGCTGAGAGACCGGACGATCGCCAGGAAGCCAGGTGGGCATCATCCCGGTAAGCTGATATGCAGGTTATTGCCTGCTCAATGAAAGGCATCGGGGGATCAATACCTGGCATTAATTTATTGCTCAAAGAAATCGACCAGTTGTTTGGGGGTGGTGGTGTCTCAAGGCAGCCTTGAACCAGGCGATCAAGTAATTCTGCAAGTGTCTGAGATTCCGATAATGGCAGTGGATCGGCCGAGACCATTGCCTCCCGAAGGACCTTGATAAAATCCAGGGCCAATTTCCGACCTTCGGTTGTTAATCGGAACCTACCGTTCGATACTATTTGCAAATACCCTTTATCAGCAGCATTTTCTAACCAAATCAGGTATTGTTCACTGGATGTATATGGACCACGAACCATAAGATGTGATGGTGTCGTGTCTTCAGGTTCAAAAGTCAAGGTAGAAAAGAGCATACTCCATTCGCGGAGGCTCAGCCCGCTTTCAGAAACCGAAAGATTGATTACCGGATCAAAACACGCCTGTAATTTAATCCAGGATTCTCGCATTAAATGCCAGAGAGATTGATCATCCATAAAAGAACTCCATCTTGACTTTTAAACCTTTTTGCAAAATTTCGAAATCAATAATTTCCAAATTTAATGGAAATGATGTCATCGTCCAAAAAATTGACGTATTGAATATAACAGAAAACCTGGAAAATGTGGCTTGGAATTAATGCTGACAATTATAGAATTCTAAGGTGTCTGAACACAGGAGAGCAAAATGGTATAATTCCGCCGATATTACACAGTTGAAAAGAATAACTTGTTTATCACGGGGGTGGTTGGGTCCCGGTGGGCTCCCCGGTCTTCAAAATCGGTGGCGGGTCGCGTTGCGAGCCGCGGTGGGTTCGACTCCCATCCACTCCCGCC
>JBEQLH010000221.1:0-5377 GCA_040326075.1 Anaerolineales bacterium | reverse complement strand
TCCTCCTCACTGACCAGGCGTAAATCTTCACGTACGATCTTACGTGGTCCACCATCACGAGATGTTTGCCAGTTCTTAGGGGCTTGCAATTCCATGAGGACTTCTAATCTATCTGTGCTTTCCAACCGGTCATAGATTAATTGCCAGGCACAATCGGTCTCGGGATCGATCTCGCAATGACCATCTTCTGATCCACCGCAAGGTCCATTGAGCAGCGATTTTGAGCACCTAGCTATCGGGCAGATTCCGCCGGTCAGGCCGAGAACGCAATCTCCACATGCCGCACAGCGTTCTGCCCAAACTCCTTGCTCGGTTGGTATGCCAAGGAATGTGGTATTGAGTCCCGGAACAACCCAGGTGTTTGGAAAGTGCTCAGCGATGGCCTGAACGCCGATTCCGCAGCCCAGGGATAGGACGATATCAACCTCATCTATCTGTTCGGCGATCGTGTCCAGGTACTCCCATTCGCATTGGCGTTGGACCGTCACATCAGTGACCACCTTCGGGTTGCCCTCCAGCTTTGAAGACATCCTTAAGGAAGAGGACATGATGGCTGCTTCTCTAGAACCACCCGCGAAGCAAACCGTAACGCATGTCCCGCAGCCAACAACCAACACGTTGTTTGAATTCCCAATTAATGACTTTACCTCATCTAGCGATTTTTGTTCTGCAACAATCATCTCAGTCGCTCCTCTAAAAATGAGTTCCTCAGGATAAAATTACTCCTAACTCTAATACAAACGCTAAATCAACAATTCACCTGAGTGATAATTTCTTTCGATATTGCTGACAGATGGAAGGTCCACTTAATCTTCACCATCTGCTTCACCACCATTCAAGCTCAATGGATTTGGTCCCATCTGGTGGATTTCTGCCACCATCTCCGCAGTGGAGGCGGCGAATTGACCTCCCATTGCGGAGGAAATATTGATCATCTTGATCCGGCGACCCTCCAAACCAATGTCCTCCAATAGCTTTTGAACATATTCAACTCGCCTGCGGGCATTGAGATTACCTTCCAGGTAATGACAGTCGCCCTCCAGTCAACCTGCAACCATGACACCATCAGCACCATCCTCGAAGGCTCGTAATACATAGAGTACATCCAACTTACCTGAACAAGGCAGCTCGATCACCTTGATCGATTGTGGGTATTCCAGGCGCATAGAGCCAGCCAGGTCAGCTGCGGCATACGCACAGTAATGGCAGCAAAAGGCGACGATTTCAGGTTCAAATGACTGACCACTCATTTTCTCGTCTCTACACTTGAAAGTGGAATAAAACCGGTAGAAGCAGGTTCCTTCTCGAATAATGCATCCACCTTGGCCAATGTCTGAATATCTTTGGAGTGCATCAATTGGATCGCCCGACCGGGGCATTCGGATACACAGATACCGCAGCCATGGCAGATGGCCGGTTCGATGAAAGCTGCCCCGAGGATATTCCCTATTCCGGTGAAATTGCTCGTAACCTGGGGCACGTCATAAGGGCAGATTCGTACGCAGGTCAGGCAACCCACACATAATAGCGGATCAACCACAGCCACACGGGCGTTGGTCTGGATGGTCTCCTGGGATAAAATGCCGGCAGCACGTGAGGCAGCAGCCTGTGCCTGGGCGATTGTCTCGTCCAGGAATTTCGGATAATGAGCTAAGCCAGCCATAAAGATTCCATCTGCGGCGAAATCTACAGGACGTAATTTGACATGCGCTTCCAGGAAGAAACCATCCATATCTAAGGACAATTTCAGCTGGCTGGCTAATTCGCGGGTCCCTTCGGATGGAACTATAGGCGTGCTCAGCACAAGCAAATCAGGTTCGAACTCGAGGTCCCGGTTTAGGATCGGTTCCCAAACCTTGACCGTTAAAGGCGGTTCACCATGACTGCTTTCTTTTGGTGAAACCCGAACTTCTGGTTTTCGCTCAAATTCATATTGGATAAACCTGATTCCAGCTTTCCTGGCCTGTGTGTAGAGCTTTTCCTTGAAACCATAGGTGCGAATATCCCGGTAAATGATACTTATTTCGGCATGTGGATTGATTTCTTTGAGCTTCAAGGCATTCTTGAGAGCAGTTGAGCAGCATATGCGGCTGCAATATTTTTCCGCGGGACCGATACACTGGATCATCACCACGGAATCGATCTCATGTGCGCTATTATTCCCGGAAAGGTATTTTTCGAAATCAAGCTGGGTTAGAATGCGAGGATCAGTCCCGTAACCATATTCATCCCCTTTGTATTCGATACCACCAGTAGCCACGATTGTCACCCCGTGCTTGACCTGGATAGTATTCCCTTTCGAGGTGAGATGAGAATCAAAATTGCCCTTGAAGCCGCTGGTATCTGTCAATTGAGTGTTGAGATGTGTGGTGATCAATGGATGTTCTTCGACTTCACCAGCGATTTGAGCCAGGTATTCACCTGGCTTTGTCCCTCCCTGGCTCAAAAGGTGAGGACTTTCAATGAAATATTTGAGCTCACGGAGGTTGCCGCCTAATGCTGCTTCACGCTCAACGAGGTGGACCGGGAAACCCTGGTCAGCCAGAGTAAGGGCGGCTGTCATACCCGCTGCCCCACCACCGACGATCAACGCAGTGTGATTTACTGGAACTTCAGAAGTATTCAAAGATTCGAGCTCAGATGCGCGCGCAACTGCCATCCTTACCAGCGTTTTTGCTTTTTCGGTCGCTCCATCCCAATCATTGGAATGTACCCACGAACACTGGTTGCGGATATTTGCCATTTCGAACAGGTGGGGGTTTAACCCGGCCTGGCGGATGGCATCCTGGAAGAGGGGTTCGTGGGTGAGGGGCGTGCAGGAGGCGACAACCACTCGGTTCAGATCTAACCCCTTCACCTCTTCAATAATATGAGCAATCGTATCCTGGGAGCAGGTATAAAGATTGTCCTCTGCGTAGATAACACCTGGTTGCGAACGGGCATATTCCGCAACTGAGGGCACATCCAGGTACCCACCGATATTGCTGCCGCAATGGCAGACAAAAACTCCAATGCGCGCTTCTTTTCCCGTCTGATTATTTTCTGCCGGGTAGTCTGGCATCTTCGCTAATGTGAAACGGGCAGGTGCGAGCAGCTTGGCCGCTGCTGCAGCGGCCCCACTGGCCTCGATCACCGTTTCGGGGATGTCCTTCGGTTCGCGGAATGGTCCAGCGACATAGATGCCTTCCCGGCTGGTCTGCAATGGATCAAACATTGTTGTGTGGCAGAATCCATATTCATCCAGCTCGACCCCCATACCCCGGGCTAATCCTTTCACCGAATCAGATATTTCCATGCCAACTGACAACACAACCAGGTCGAATTCCTCTTCATAGAGTTCATCCTGTTCTTCGTAGGATGTTGAATAGCGAACTTTTAGATTCCTGGTGTGTGGATCTTCCTTAATATCGCTGAGCCGGGAGCGGGTGTATTTCACCCCATATTTCTTTTCGGCTCGTTGGTAATATTCTTCGTATCCTTTGCTGAAAGCCCTGGTATCCATGAAGAAAACCTGGCAGGAGACATCCATTTCACTATCGCCCTGGCGTGATTCTGCTTTGGCATGTTCGAGGGTCATGATAGCTTCTTTAGCGGCGTACATGCAGCAGACCGAGGAACAATAATCGTGGGTTTGATCGCGGCTGCCGACGCACTGCAAAAAGGCGATCCGTTTGGGTTTCTGATCGTCGGATGGTCGTTCAACGTGACCCCCGGTTGGACCGGATGCCGATAATAAGCGTTCATATTGCAGTGAAGTGACTACATTCGGATATCGTCCAAGACCAAATTCCTCAGAGAGCTCAGCGCGATAAATTTGATAGCCAGGAGCCAGGATCACTGCGCCGACATCGATCTTGCTCTGGCGGGCTGGCATGTCGTGATCAATGGCGCCAACCCCGCAAGCGAAAGTGCAGCTCATGCATTCGGAACAAATGCCGCATGCCAGGCAGCGAGCAGCTTCAGTCTGGGCACTCACATCGTCATAACCGCCCTCGACTTCAGCGAAATTGTCTAGTCGTTGTTCAACAGGTAATTCCGGCATGGGTACCCGCCCCTGGGGTCGGATCTCACCTTGCTCTATGCGTTCATCGATCTCCTGGCTGGATATGTGTACAACGGGTAATGGCGGTTTGGCAGACCGTTCCAGCTGGTCTCCACTCAGGAAGCGAGTAATCGACTCAGCAGCTTCGTGTCCGCTGGCGACGGCCTCGATTACAAAGGCGGTCCCGGATATGGTGTCCCCAGCTGCAAAGACACCTGATCGAGTGGCGGCGAACGTGTTCGGATTTATAGCGATCGTTCGCTGCTCTGTCATCCCAACACCAGCATCATCGGGGATGAATGCCAGACCAGCGCGCTGTCCTACCGAGAAGATCATCGTATCGCAGGGGATAACGTGATTTGAACCATCGATCTTGTCAACATTCAATCGACCGGCTTCGTCAAAGGAGAATGAGCTTACCTGCATGCATTCAACTCCGCTGACATGGTCCTTTTCATCGGGCACAACCTGTTCGAAAGATCTCCCGGCGTAAATTGTAACGCCTTCTTCCTCGGCAGCGTCTATTTCCCAGGGATGGGCAGGCATTTCTTCACGACTTTCCAGGCATGCCAACGAGACCTGGCAGCCAAGGCGAACAGCGCTGCGGGCGACATCGATAGCTACATTACCGCCTCCCAGGACAAGTACATGCGGTCCGATCGCCGGGACCTCACTGGTAATATCCTGGTCGTATCTCCCCAGGCGTACATCACGGAGGAAGTGGGTGTTGATGATTACCCCATCCAGATCAGCGCCGGGAATTGGTAGACGAATACCTTCATGAGCGCCGACTGCGATCAATACCGAGGCAAAACCTTCATCGAAAAGGTCATCCAAATTATTAACCTGGGTGTTGAGGTATAAGTCAACGCCCAAATCGACAATATCCTGGACCTCGCGTTCAATAATCTCGGTTGGCAGGCGATATTCAGGTACACCAAGACGCAGCATTCCGCCGGCAACTGGCATGGCTTCGAAGATTGACACTGGATACCCGGTCCGAATAAGGTCCTGGGCGGCGGTCAGACCGCAAGGACCTGCGCCAATGATAGCAACTCGCTGGTCCGGATATTTAATTTCAACAGGTTCAAGTGGTTGGCGGGGATTGGCATACACATTATCAGTAACAAAGCGCTTCAACGCCCGGATATTAATCGGTTCGTCAACCAATCCGCGGTTGCAGGCTGTCTCACAGCGGTGGTTGCAGATCCGCCCACAGATGCCAGGGAAGGGGTTATCCATTTTGATCACCCGCAAGGCATCTTCCCAGCGACCCTCCCGAATTAAAGCGATATAACCCTGGGCGCGCTGTCCGGCGGGACAGGCGTCCCGGCA
>JBEQLH010000044.1:8893-15603 GCA_040326075.1 Anaerolineales bacterium | reverse complement strand
TTGGTCCCAAGATGATGATGCACTACCCGGAGGAGATCCTGATCCCCTGGATTTCCATGAAACTCGGCAAGCCAGTCAAGTGGATCGAAGACCGCCGCGAGAATTTCTTTGCCACTACCCAAGAACGTCGCCAGGTTCATGACGCCGAAATGATTCTCACCCAGGATGGGAAAATTCTTGGTGTCAGTCACACCTTCATCCACGATTCCGGCGCTTACGATCCCTATGGTCTCACCATCCCCCTCAACACGGAATCCCATGCCACGGGGGCGTACGATGTCCCCAATTATTACAGCGATCTCACAGTCGTTTTCACCAATAAAATGTACACTACACCAATTCGCGGTGCAGGACGGCCCCAGGGTATCTTCGTGGTTGAGCGGCTGCTGGATATCGCCGCTAAGGAGCTGGGCATCGATCCAATTGAAATCCGTCAGCGTAATTTCATCCCCCCTGATGCATTTCCTTACGATCGAGAGATTATTGACCAGGCTTTTTCTCTGCTCATATTCGACAGCGGAGACTATAAACCAGTATTAGAAAAAGCTGCGGATATGATCGGTTACCATCAGTTCATCCAGGAGGAACAACCTCGTCTCCGCGCGGAGGGTCATCATGTGGGCATTGGCATCGTCGCCTTCATCGAGACGACCGGTGTTGGTCCATATGAGGGCGCACGGATAAATGTCGAACCGAGTGGAATAATCAACGTAGCAACCGGAGTTGGAACTCAGGGGCAGGGTCACTTCACCTCCTTCGCACAGGTCGTTGCCGAGCAGCTCGGTGTAGATGTAAAGGATGTGAAACTGGTCTCTGGGGACAGTGCTGAATTCCATTGGGGAACTGGCACATTCGCCAGTCGTGGGGCTGTGGTCGCTGGAAATGCAATTAACGCCTCAGCCGAGATCGTGCGCGGCAAGATTCTCAAATTGGCCAGCAAAATTCTCGAAGCTCCCGAAGAGGAATTGGAGCTCGAGGACGGCTATGTGCGTGTGGCCGATATCCCCCGCATGTCAATCAGCTTGGGAGAATTAGCCGATCTGGCAAATCCCCTGCGAGGTGCAGTCGAGCCTGGCACTGAGCCAGGTTTGGAAGGCACAGCTTACTTTGGACCGAAGTATGGAGCAACAGCTTTTGGTGTGCATGCCATGATCCTTGAAGTTGACCCAGAGACGATGATGGTTGAAATTAAACGCTATGTCGTTGTTGAAGATTGTGGCACGGTGCTCAACCCCCTCATCCTGGACGGCCAGATCCATGGCGGCGTGGCGATGGGTATCGGTAACGCATATTACGAACAGCTATTTTATGATGAGAGTGCCCAGCTGCTTAACGCCTCGTTTGCAGATTATTTAATACCCACAGCCTGTGAGATCCCGCACATTGAAATTGGACACCACGAAACACCTTCACCACTCAACCCGCTGGGGACCAAGGGCGCAGGCGAAGCTGGTGCCATCCCTGTACCAGCTCTCTTCGCCCAGGCGATCGAGAACGCCTTTCCTGATCATGGTTTGGAGATTCTCGAAATGCCTCTCAGCCCCAATCGTTTATTTGAGTTGCTGCAGGAGAAGGAGGAGGAAAAATGAAAATACAAGGAGAATATACTTTTGATGGCTCCCGGGAGGCTGTCTGGGAAGCTATTCGCGATCCGGAAGTCCTGGCGACCGCCCTACCCGGAACACAAAGTTTGGAGCAGGTCAGCGATAACGAGTACGAGGGAGAAATGAATGTGCGCATCGGTCCCGTCGCCGGTCTTTTTTCGGGTCAGGTTGTCATCTCAGACGAAGTCCCTCCCGAGAGCCTGACAATGACAGTGGAAGGGAAAGGTAAACCTGGCTTTGTCAAGGGCACCGGTTCGGTGCAGCTCACGACACAAGATGAGCATAAAACGCTGATGACGTATGAAGGAGATATGCAAGTGGGCGGCAGAGTGGCCAGCGTTGGCCAGCGCATGATGGATTCGGTCAGTAAGAGCTTGCTGAAGCAAGGTTTAGATTCACTGAACCAGGCTGTCATTGCCCGGGAGGGGGCTGTATCATCTGGTGAAGAGGTTCAATACCAGGCTCCATCTGAGACAGAGTTCGCTGCTTCAGTTGCCAAGGATATGGCCGGGCAGGTGCTTACACCATCGCGATTGATTTGGTTAGCTGTCGCCATTGTCATGCTCATTATTGTGGTCATAATCTTGACTCGTTGAGGTGGCGGTTGATGGGGAAGTTGGTCAAGGGCATGGCTGGCTCAATTTTTGCCTGATAGCGAAATGAGAGTGACTTTTCTGGATACCTGATCCAAATTCCTCCTCCTAAATTCTCGTAAGGCGTCCGAAATCCGAGGATATTTTATGTAATAGAACAATATCTCTTATAACTCATATCATCGATATCAAGTTTTTTGCTCCTCAGAATTTTTGATGAGCAAGGATCAGGCAAAATAAAAGTAAGGAGGGCATTTTGTCAAATAAGGGGCTAAAAATTACCAATCTGCATGCGCGCGAAATAATTGATTGCAGAGGATTTCCAACAGTTGAGGTAGATGTTTGGATCAATGGAGAATTTTCAGGAAGGGCTGATGTTCCCGCAGGACGGTCAACAGGTAAACGCGAAGCGACCGAACAAAGAGATGGCGGCAAACGATGGGGAGGCCAAGGCACCCAAATAGCTGTAAAAAACGTTAATGAGATTATTGGTCCGCAGCTAGTTGGGAGGGATCCACGCGATCAGCGTGCCATTGATGCACTAATTTGTGACCTCGATGGTACTCCCAAAAAATCAAATTTGGGTGCCAACGCAATCGTTGGTGTCTCTCTCGGAATAGCCAGGGCGACGGCAAAAGCATTGGGGCTCTCTTTCTATAGGTATATTAATCCAGATGCTTATGTGATTCCTGTCCCTTTCGTCAACCTCATCAATGGTGGAAAGCTCACTTCAAACGATCTTGAAATCCAAGAGTTCATTGTTATCCCAACTGGTGCAAAGAGCCTTTTAGAAGGACTGCAAATCTGTTATGAGATCAATCTCATATTGCGTGATCTGATCGTTGACCGATACGGGAAAATTGCCGTGAATGTTGGTGACGAAGGCGGTTTCGCTCCCCCCATGACCGGTATCCACGAACCCATGGATTTCTTGTCGAGAGCAGTCAAAGCCTCCGGTTACTCAAATAAAATAGTATACGGAATGGATGCTGCAGCAAGCCATTGGTATGACTGGGAAAAAGATCTATATATCATGGATGGCGAAGAGATGTCGCGTGATGATGTCATCGATATGTATGAGAAATTGTGTGATCGTTTCCCTGTGGCATCTATAGAAGATCCTCTTATGGAAGACGATTTTGAAGGTTTCGCAATCTTGACTCAAAAACTATCCGGAGTCCAGATTGTTGGGGATGATCTATTCACCACCAATGTGAAATACATCAAGAAAGGTGTTGAAGCCGGAGCAGCGAACGCGATTTTGTGGAAATTCAATCAAATTGGCACGCTTACAGAAGCATTAGACGCGGCAGAGTACGCATATCAGTCTGGATATGGTGTCCAAGTGTCAGAGCGTTCTGGCGAGACAGAAGACACATCAATTGCCGACTTAGCTGTTGCCCTTAATGCCGGTCAAATAAAGACCGGTACTACCCGCAGTGAGCGAACCGGAAAATATAACCAGCTGCTGCGGATCGAAGAAGAGCTGGGACCAAAGGCATATTATCCTGGTCCAAATTTCAGGAAACCAATCTAAATTTGCATAATATGAATCGATGGAAAATAGCTATATTAAGAACCGGTCAAACCTAACGAACCACGGCGATAAAGAATTGCGGACTGCAGCTCTCGACATAATCGATCACGCACTTCAAGCTGCAGATCCTCACGTAGGGGTAAATCGCTGGCTCCAACTGAAAGGAGATATGCTTTCAGTTGGAGAACTGTCCTTCAATTTGAAAGATTTCGAGAGAATATTCGTTATCGGTGCCGGTAAAGCCTCCAGAGGAATCGCCCAGGCGCTCGATGAGATACTCGGAGATCGCATCACTGATGGTTGTTTTGTCCTCAAGTATGGAGACGAGGTCTTGCTCGACCATATACGCGTAATATATGCCTCGCATCCAATTCCTGACGAAAACAGTCTGCTGGGCGCATCGGTACTAATGGAGCTGGCAAAAGGTTGCACCGAGAGGGATTTGGTAATTGCAGGCATATCAGGAGGAAGCTCAGCACTTCTGGCACTACCCGTCACCGGCGTGTCATTAGATGATCTGAAAGAAGTGAATCAGGCCCTATTGCTTTGCGGAGCAGATATTTTCCAGATCAATTCTGTGCGCAAGCACTTGTCAACGATCAAAGGTGGTTGGCTGGCTAAGGAAGTCCTTCCTGCAACACTCATCAACCTCACGGTTTCTGATGTGGTAGGAGATGCGCTCGACTATATCACAGGTCCAACCGTTCCCGATACTTCATTTTTTGATGATGCCAGAGAAGTGCTCGAGGAATATCGACTTTGGGAAAGGATTCCAAATTCTGCCGCTAAATTCCTACGCCAAGGTGGTCCATCAAACGAAACTCCAAAATCCTTTAATGGACTTCCGCTTCACACATTCGTTATTGTGCCGGGAGATGCTGCTTGTATTGGAGCATATGATCGAGCTGTTGAGCTAGGTTTCAATTCTGTCATTCTCACCTCAATGTTGGAAGGCGAAGCAAAAGAGGCTGGAACTTTTTTTGCTGCCATTGCTAAAGAAATCAGGCACTTTGGCAGACCCCTTAAAGCGCCATGCGCCATAATTGGAGCGGGGGAGAATGTTGTCTCAATTCGAGATGAAAAAATCGGCATGGGGGGACCAAACCAGGAATTTGCCCTCAAAGCAAGTCTTAAGATATCTAACCTAAGAAACGTTGTCATCCTATCAATCGATACTGACGGGTCAGATGGACCGACTCAGTTAGCCGGGGCGCTTGTGGATGGTGGCTCAATTCCTGCGGCAATTGGGAAAGGCTTATACCCTGAACAAGCGCTACTTAACCACGATACATCCAATCTAATTCGTCAAATCGGCGACGATATAGTCACCGGATCAACCGGCACAAATGTGAATGACTTGAAGATATTACTTGTCGGATCGGAATAACATTGGTGGCTTTCAGAATTGAGATTTCTGACTATGAAGGAGTGAATATATGCGCACTGATAGTTTTAATAACAACGATTTCATCTCTCTGGTTGATTGGAGCAAGGAAGAAGTTGACACGATTCTCGATCTTGCTTCAACACTGAAGGAACAATTTGCGTTTGGTGAATATCACGATCATGTTCTGCGTGCAAAAACGCTTTTTATGCTATTCTACAACCAGAGCCTTCGAACACGGAATAGCTTTGAAGCAGGCATGACACAGTTAGGGGGTCATGCCCATTTTCTTGATCCGACAAAAATATATACGCCTGCGATGGAGGGTAAAGAACTTGCATACTCCACGGAACGCGTTTCAGATGTTGCTCGCGTCCTGACGCGCATGGGTCACGCCATTGCGATTCGATGTTATGGAGATCCAGTGGAATGGGTCTATGGAGATGCGAATGCACTTTTGAATGAGTTTGCTCGCTGGGCAGATATCCCCGTATTGAATATGGAGGATGACATATATCATCCATTTCAAGCACTTGCAGATATTCTCACGGTGAGAGAAAAATTTGGTGGATTCTCAGGCGTTAAATTTGTCATGAGCTGGGCTTATTCACCAAGCGTGCATAAACCGCGTGCTGTACCCCAGAGCGCTATCGTGGCTGCAACACTGATGGGCTGTGACACCGTCCTTGCACACCCGCCCGAAATGGAATTGGACCCAGTAATTATCGCGGAATGCAAGGCTAATGCGGCTATGAATAATTCGACGTTTCAGATTTCTCATGACTTTGAAGATTCATTCGATGATGCCCACGTTGTATATCCAAAGTCCTGGACCGCAACTCCAATTTTTAAACCGCCCATTGGTGAAGACAACGTCGAGAAAACCCAAGCAATATTCGAAAAATATATATCCTGGAAGATGACCACAGACATCATGGAAAAGGCAAACCATGAAGCTGTTTATATGCACTGCTTACCAGTGGATCGAGGCCACGAAGTTAATAATGATGTAATTGATAATACAGATGTAAAACGCGGATGGAAAAGTGTCGTTTTCGATCAAGCCGAGAATCGCCTTCATGTTCAGAAAGCAGTCATGAGCTTGGTCATGGGAGGGCGATTGTAGGCTTAAGAAAACAACACCTTAAGACACATCATTGACATAAGAAGGTTCATGATCAAGAATTGATAAGGTAGGTTTTTCATGGACACGATGAGCAAAGCTCAGTAAATCTTATGGCTATCCACTTTGAGCATGCTGCCAAGGGTGAAATCGAATAAGGGCGCGAATGGGATAGCAGATAGATTGGCTGTTATGGTGACTTCTTTCTTGCTAATATTTATGAATGATAATCTATGGCTTCACTAAACATTGGATTTCTTGGTATTGATTTTCCCAATCCCTTCATCCTGGCTTCGTCACCAACCACTGCAAATGGGAGCATGGTAAAGAATGCCTTTGAGCTTGGATGGGGTGGTGCTGTTTTAAAAACGATAGGTTTAGAGCCAACTTCTAACCCAAGCCCACGGTTGCAGGTCATCAAATCGGGACGAGACAAACGGGGCATGGTAAATATTGAGCTGATCTCCGA
>JBEQLH010000044.1:0-8793 GCA_040326075.1 Anaerolineales bacterium | reverse complement strand
TCATCAAATCGGGACGAGACAAACGGGGCATGGTAAATATTGAGCTGATCTCCGATCTGACCGTCGAAGAATGGGAGAGTGAGATCGATTCAATTCATGATATTTATCCTGAGCGCCCTTTAATTGCTAGTATCATGGGCGGCGGCAGACCGGACGATTGGCAGAAGGTCATCGAGCGCATTGAACCTTGTGGCGTCAATGCATTTGAGATGAATGTAAGTTGCCCTAATTTCACAGAAGGTAAAGGAGCACAGCTCGGACAAGACCCTGAATCCCTGTACATGGCGATAACTTGGGTGAGGGAAGCGACCAGCCTGCCCGTCATTGTGAAGCTTACACCTAACGTGACCGATATAGTTTCTCTCGCTCGGGTTGCCCAGGAGGCCGGAGCTGATGCAGTGACGACCACCAATACCCTATCTGGTCTAGCAGGAATTAACCTGGACACTTTCAGTCCACAGCCAACTGTTGAGCAGATTGGCATCTTTGGGGGATATAGTGGACCAGGGCTTAAACCAGTCTCTCTGCGCTGCACTGCAAGTGTGGCACAGAACTTGGAAATCGGTATTTTCGGATGTGGCGGTATAGCTAGATGGCAAGATGCGGCCGAGTATTTGACGGTTGGTGCATCTGCGGTGCAGATCTGCACCGCAGTCATGTGGAATGGTTATGAGATTATTAACAAACTCAAAAAAGGTTTGTCCCAGTACCTTGCGAAGAAAGATTACACCTCCCCAGGAGATTTAGTAGGCAAGGCTTTGCCGTGGATCAGGACTTATCCTGATCTTAATCTTGAAGTCAAATTAGTCGCTTCGATCGAAGCCGAACTGTGCAATGGCTGCGGTATTTGTGTGAAAGCCTGTCAATCTGGTGGCTTTGACGCGCTCGAGATGATTGACGATGTGGCAGTAGTAAATTTCTACAAATGCGATGGTTGTGGTTTGTGTGTGGGAGTTTGTCCATTGGGCTTTGTCACTATGGAGCCTGCGGATAGATTTAGGGAATAGTCTAGTTGTAGTGGTGTGATGAATCTTATGCTGGATGGTAGATTGTGTGGAACCTTATGGCAGCAAGATTGAATTCAAAATCTGATCTGCCCTCCTATCAATTTTTGTGGAGGACATTATGCTTCAATTACTAATAAAAAATGGGATGTGTGTGAACCCAAGTGGAGAGTTCCAGGCGGATATTGGTGTATCTGATGGGGTGATTGTGAACATTGATCAAGCAATCAATCATCCGGCAGAGCGGGTTATTGACGCAAATGGGCAATATGTGATACCAGGAATCATCGACACGCATGTACATCTGCCATGGCCATCGTCTGCATTCGACTCAGTCGATGACTATACATCTGGATCAACTGCGGCAATGTGCGGGGGTGTTACCACCATAATTGAATACGTAGTACCTGACGAAAGCGGCAGGATTCTTCCTGCTCTTGATCAGCAGATGGCATCAGCAGAGAGTAGTTCGTATGTGGATTTCGCATTTCACACTATCCTGCGGAAGATCACACCACAAACACTTGAGGAAATGAAAGAATCTGTCAAGCGGGGAATTACGAGTTTCAAAGTCTATACTGCCTACAGTGGATTTCATCTTGGTGATGAAGATATCTTGACTATCCTAAGGAGAAGCAAAGACCTCGGTGCACTGGTATGTTTCCATGCTGAGGATGGTGTGATAGTCAATAAAGCAACCGAATGGCTTATTCAAAATGGGAAGACTGATGTCCAATATTATCCTGAAGCACATCCAGCTGCTGCCGACGAGTCAGCTACTCATCGGATAATTGCCTATGCAAAGTACTTGGATGCCCGCATCCATATCGTTCACGTCAACACTGAAATTACTGCAACCATGATCGGTGAAGCAAATCGAGCAGGATGGTCCATAACTGGCGAAACCTGTCCGCAATACTTGATTTTCACGGAGGACGTGTATAAGACAGGTAATCCTGAATCTAATTATTTTGTACTTGCGCCCTGTATTCGTACTGAATCTGATCGCCTTGCGCTTTGGCGAGCCATTGAGTCCAATGAACTTCAGATGGTTGCCACAGATCACTGTCCTTATACAAGCGCCCAGAAACTTGAAAACATCGATGATTTTCGGAACATCCCTGGAGGTGCAGGTGGCATAGAGACCAGTCTACCCATTCTATACACATTTGGTGTTGAAAAGAACCGCCTATCAATCCATCGTCTCGTCGAGGCAATGTCTACTAATCCTGCCAAGATATTCAACTTGTTCCCCCGTAAGGGTATTATTGCGGTGGGAAGCGACGCAGATCTAATAATCTATAATCCAACCAGCGAGACACGTATTAGCGCTGGGAAACTGCATTCCAATACCGACCACACTATTTACGAAGGGCTTGATGTGAAAGGTAAAATCTTACAGACGATCCTGCGCGGCGAAGTCGTTTCAGAAAATGGTGAGCCTGTCGTAGAAGTCCCGAATGGGCAATACCTCTCCCGTGAACCTTACTGAGCTACCAAACCATAATTTTTCTTCTCACATACTTCGGAGACTTAGTTCGCGGATCCGATTGGAAGGATATACCCAGGATAATATTCACAGTATCGCGATTTTTTACTATCAGCATCGAGGTAGTGATCATGTCTAGCAGAGGAGGTGGTTATTGGATTTATAATACAAATGGATTGGTTGCCTGAATGATTTGTTGGTTTGTCCCTTGGGAAGAATAGCCGAGTGATCTAAACTTATGGTAAACGTTTTACAGAAACTGCAGTTTTGAATTGACAAGCAATTAATACTTCTGTAAAATAGGAACTACTTCAGGCTGTTGGGGGCTGTAGGTGGCAGCGAAATGGAGGCTCAGAATGCAAACTATCTCTCTGGGCCGCTACTAGAAATAGCAAAAGAGGAGATCAGAAATGAAAGGTAATCTTCGATATAAAGGAGTTTCATTGTTCAAGGCGGTTGTGTTCTGTGTAATATTAGCTGCCTTAGTTATCGGATGTTCGACGTCACAGCCTGAAGAAGCAACTGAAGGGGAGGCAACCTTAGCAATCGAGCATTTCAGTATTATCGAAGGCACGACCTGGTCAGGAGCCCAGGATCGCGCCGGAAAGCGCATCGCTGAAAAATACCCCAATGTGGAATACGTTTTCAGAGAGGAAGTAGGTCCTGATTCCACAAATCCCTTCGCCGAAGAGTTGATCGCTGATGGCGCCAACATCGTCATCGGTAATGCAGAGTTCATGGGCCTGCCTTTGAAGGATATCGCCGATCAATACCCGGATGTTTATTTTGGATCAGTCATTGCCAGCGATCTGTCTACTAAGAGGAACTTCATCAGATACTTCCCTGCACAGTATCAAGCATTGTACCTGGAGGGCCTGATCGCCGGGGCATTAACCGAGACCGATAATATCGGCATCGTCTCCGCCTTCCCCTCCGTTCAGGTCATCCGGCGCCAGAATGGCTTTATCCTGGGGGTGCAGGATGCCGCCGAGCTGCTCGGTAAAGATGTCAATGTCTTCGTCAAGTACGTAGGTGACTGGTACCTGCCTGCAGAGGAGCGCGAAATCGCCGAGACTTTGATCACCCAAAATAACGTAGATATCTTAACCCAGCAGACTGACTCCGGGTCTCCGCTGGATGTGGCCACAGAACAGGGCATCTGGTTTGTCGGGAAAGATATGGATACCGTCGGCTTCTACGGCTGGTCGGACACGGATACAGTGGCCGTTTCTTTCGACACCCGCTGGGAAGTACTCTTTGAACATATGCTTAAGGAGTTTTTAGCTGGAGAAGAGAATCCGGAGACCGTTCTGTACCTGGGTATGGATGATTCAATGATTCTGGCTGATGGTACTGAAGTTCCCACCGTTGATATCATGAACGATATGAAGGTCGGTGTGGAAGCCATAAGTCCAGCTGCACTACCGTTGATTGCTCAAGAGATTGTCGATCTAGTCGAGCAGAGAAGGGATCAGATGCTAAAAGGCGAATGGGATCCCTTCACCGAGCACGCCTTTGTAAGCAACGGGACTGGATTGGATCTTGAAGGCACACCAATTCCAGCCGCAGGGACAGAGGTCAAACCAGCTGGTGAAGAACCGAAAGCTGATTGGCTGTTATCACTGTTCAACTTCGACCTGGAAGGTGTAACAATATTGGAGTGATAGTAGTCGCCATTGATAACGTCGATGCCTAACTATCTTTCGTAACCTAGAATTCGGAGGCTCCTACTCTGGAGGGTTATCCCTCCAATGTAGGAGTCTCCTGTCTGAAAATAGAATCTGATCGTAAATTCTCAGAAGTTCAACAATGCAGCAGGCAATTGTCAACAACTGACAGTACAATATTCTTAACCTGGTTGATTCATTAGTCGGTGTTGGCTCACAATGACCATGACGAGATAACAAATCCGTTTTAGGAATATCCAACGGGACTCATTTAACATGCTCCAACAGAAGATAGCCCGCGGCGAAACCGTCCTAGAAGCACGCGGAATCACGAAAAGATTCCCAGGTGTCGTCGCCAATGACCAGATAAATTTCGAGATAAAAGCGGGCGAGATTCACGCCATCCTGGGGGAGAACGGCGCTGGGAAAACCACATTAATGAAAATCCTGTTCGGTGAATACCAACCCGACGAAGGCGAGATCTACATCACCGGTAAGCCGGTTAAATTTAGATCTTGTTTGGATGCCATCGATTTGGGTATCGGGATGGTTCACCAGCACCGTAAGCTTGTCCCCGCTCACTCAGTGGTCGAAAATATCATCCTTGGGCATCCCAGGGCTGGGAGAGTCTTGAACCTGAAAAGGGCAGAGGTCGAGATCAATGAACTCTGCCAGAAATATGGATTCAATATCGACCTCAAAGCGAAGGTCTGGCAGCTCTCAGAAGGGGAAAAGCAGGTGGTAGAAATCTTGAAAGCGCTCTACCGCGGAGCAGAGGTATTAATTTTAGATGAACCGACCTCTGCTTTAGCACCTTCTGAGACAGAGAAACTCCTAGAATCGATCGAAGCCATGGCTCAAGACGACCTCGCTATTGTCCCATTCATCACCCATAAACTCCCCATAGTTCTGGCGATTAGTGATCGGGTAACTGTTCTGAGACGCGGGAAAGTAGTGACCACAATTGACACAGAGAACGCTACAGAGAGAAGCCTGGCAAAGGAAATGGTCGGCAGAGAAGTCATCTTCAGAATTGAGAGGGTACAGGTAGAGAAGGGAGATCTGATCCTGCAGGTAGAAGACCTGTCCGCTCTCAGTGACAAAGATTTGCTGGCTTTGAAGGGTGTTTCGTTTTCGATAAGCGAGGGCGAAATTTTTGGCGTAGCTGGAATCGCCGGTAACGGGCAGCAAGAGTTGGTCGAGGTTCTGGCCGGTCTTCGAACTGCGCAGGGAGGCAAAGTGGTTCTTGATGGAAAAGACATCACTTCTGCCTCTAGCTTAGAAAGATGGCAATTGGGGATTGGATACATCCCCTCCGATCGCATCCATGTGGGTTCGATCGCCGATTTCTCACTGGTGGAAAACACCACCATGAATTATTACTTCGATAGTGATTTTAACCAACGCGCCACCCTGGATTACAAGAAACTGCAGGATCTGACAGATGAGATCATCTCAGAATACGATGTACTCACTCCGAGCTCAGAAACTATGGCGAAAACTTTATCAGGAGGAAACCTACAGAAGCTTATCTTGGCCCGCGTGCTCTCCCGTAAACCACGGCTTGTGATCGCTCATTTACCAACCCAAGGATTAGATATTGGGGCTACAGAGTTCGTACGCAATAAGCTCATCGAGGCCAAAAAAGATAAAGCCGGAGTTCTGCTCATTTCGGAAGACCTTGATGAAGTAATGTCATTAAGCGATTGGGTGGCGCCAATTTACGAAGGAAATATCATGGACATCATCCCCGGTGAGGCTGCCAAAAGAGAAGATGTGGGAGCCATGTGTGCTGGTGTCATTTTAGAGGGGGATGAGACATGAGGCTCGGTAGCTACAAATTGAAGCTCGAAAAGAGGGTGGCCTTGACCAGCTTGCAGGCTGCTTCCATCTCCATCCTTGCCATCATCGTTGCATTAATCCTTTTTGGTTTCATATTTATCATTGCTGGGGTCAATCCCCTGGTCGCGTATCGGGAGATCTTCTCTTTCGCATTCGCAAATCCGTTTGGATTACCATTGACCTTCAATAGGTTCATATTCTTGTTGTTGTGCACCTGCGCATTCATCATCCCCTTCAGAGCTGGACTGTGGAACATCGGCATGGCTGGGCAGCTATACGCTGGTGCGTTGGCTGCTTATGCTGTTTTATTTGCCCTAGGTATCCAAAAATTCGATGCTGTATCTCTCTCCCCTGCCATTCTTATCCCACTGATGTTAATCGCAGCATCCCTGGGCGGTGCAGCATTAGGTGCCATCGCGGGTTTTCTCAAGGGCAAGTACAACGTAAACGAGATAGTGGTCACCATGATGTTGAATTTTATGACCTTCTGGCTGGTCTCATTCATGATCAAAGAGGGCGGACCATTCATGAATCCCGGTGGGAGAGGTGAAAGCTTCGAGCTGCCTGATTATTTGCGCGCCCCATTATTTTTCGATGTTCCCTTCACGATCTTAATTGCTCTGGGGGCTGCGGTACTGTTGTACTTTATGTTCGCCAAAACAAGAATTGGCTATCAAATCAAAGCATATGGCAAGAATCCTGCTGCTGCAAAATATGCAGGGATAAGCCCATTCAGGATTCCGCTCTTAGTCTTTATCATGGGAGGCGCGCTGGCTGGCTTGGCAGGATATCATTACTTCGCCGCTGTCCCCGGAGTCTATAAGATCGCCAGGAACTACGGCTATTTTGGCGATCTGGCCTTCTATGGCATCATTTGTGGATTGATCTCCCAGGGAAACCCAATCGCCGCCATCCCAGTGGCATATCTTTTCGGTGGGTTGGCCGTAGGTGGCAGGTTCGTCCAGGGGAAGCTCAATATGAGCTTTGGCATTGATTATGCTTTGCTTGGGGTGCTGATGATCACCCTGGTCGCATTTCAATTCTTCTACCAGTATAAAATCGTATGGGTGAAAACAAAGAAGGAGAGCCTGGATGTGGGAATTTCTCATTAGAAGTCTCGACGCCTCAACTATTTTCACGATTGCCGCTCTTGGCGAACTCATAGGCCAACGTTCTGGCATCCTGAACGTCGGCATCGAGGGAGTGATGCTTTTTGGCGCTACCCTGGGATTCGTTGCCGCCCAAACCAGCGGCAGCTACTTGATCGGCTTCGTGGTGGGTATTGCTATTGGGGGGTTGCTCGGCCTGCTCCACGGGTTCTTTTCTATTACCCTTGGGGGTGACCAGGTAGTGAGCGGAATGGGCATTTGGATCCTCGGTTTCGGTCTCACCACATATATCGGCAACCCTTATACAGGTCCTTTGGGCATGGAGCGAATTCCCACTATCTTGGGAATTTCGCCCTTCTTTTTCATCGGTCTCGCACTGGTGGTTGTTACCTGGTTCGTGCTCTCAAAAACGAGTTTAGGGTTGAGGATAAGATCGGTGGGGGAAAATCCAGCGGTCGCCGAAGTGTCAGGGATAAATGTCGCCAAAACGCGCTACCTGTGTGTGATCACTGGTGGGATGCTGATGGGATTTGCCGGGGCTATTTACTCGCTTGATTACAACCCGGTCTGGAACTATAACTTCCTCATGGGTTGGGGTTTCATCGCCCTGGCCCTGGTCTTCTTCTCCATGTGGAATCCATTTATCCTGCTCGCTGGTTCTTTGCTGTTTGGATCGCTATGGCAGCTCTCACTCAACCCGCAGCTGTTGCTCCCCGGTGTTATGTCCCGCTACGTGTGGAGGATGGTTCCCTTTGCCATAACCCTCGGGGCACTGCTGCTGATGGCAACCAGGTGGTTCAGGACCAGGTGGGGGGCTGCCAAACCAGAAGCACTTGGACAGCCTTACATAAAAGAGAAATAATCAAAAGTTCCACAATCGTCCGGTTCACTCACGCTGCCTGGCTGTGAGTCTTCAAAGATCCAAGAATAAAATTCTCCTACGATGTTCCGGACCAAACACGGAGTTCATTCCTCCCAAATATTGTAGATCACCCCAAAGGGATCTTCAATATAACAATCCTGTCCTTTGCCTCTCCAGCGCAGCACCTTGCACCCGTTAGCAACCAGCTCATCACGGGCGGTCTCCAGGTCGTCCACGAAGAGCTCCAGGACTGGACCACTGATTTCATCATCTCCAATAACGAAGATATTCAATGGTTTGGCATCCAGGTCGGCCAGCTCTGGGTTCTCCGAGCGGTCATGAAAACCGATCACCCTGGTGTAAAAATCTACCGCTTCAGGGAATTGTTGTGTGCGCACGGCGATATTGGGACTCATTCTAAACTTCATAATCTGCTCCTTTTATAGTCTTTCTGCTGAATTCTGGTTCAGGATTGGTCGCCATTGTAGATAGCACGGGGAACTCGCGTGTCATCCCCGAATGCCTGTCCCGGTCTTAGCGGGAGGGTTTTCAACCTCACGAGCCAGTGCCGAATCATACGGTTTCAGTGATAATGAAAAGACAGGTTTAATTATATGCATAGCCGAGTAGACGGGTATGGCGTGCTGCGAGGATTTGCATCGCCGTTTCTTCCTCTCACTAGACAATATGGATTGGTCTCGAAGCAGAGACTATTCTATGGGTAATTTCGGTCAGCTATTAATTTATAAAGTAGAGAATCTCAAGACTTCTTTCTCACTTGGATCTGATATGATGAATTCATGGATGAAATCACCCAACG
>JBEQLH010000043.1:0-15611 GCA_040326075.1 Anaerolineales bacterium | reverse complement strand
CGGTGGCGGGTCGCGTTGCGAGCCGCGGTGGGTTCGACTCCCATCCACTCCCGCCTTCAAATGGTGAGATAATTGAGCGACCAAAATAATAGCTATCAAAATTGAACTTGATGTCATGACCATTCCGTACACCCAATCCATCGCACCCGCATCCCAACCAGATCCATACATGGTCCTGGTAAAACAGGTATTTCGCATCGAGGAGGTTACCTGGGGAACGGAGAAACAAAATTTCCTGGTTCGCTATAGTGGTGAAACCCTGATCGACTCGCAAGAGGCGTATGAAAAACTTGCCAAAAACTTGAAATCGTATGACGTCACACCCGTGTTCCGTGTTGAGGATGGCAGCGAAATAATCCTCTTATTGGAAGGAATTGTGAAACCAAAGGCTTCCAATCCATGGATTAATCTCATTCTTTTTTTACTTACCGGGATAAGCGTCATTTTTGCTGGTACGTTGTTCGAGTATCGGGGACCACTATCAACCGATTTAAATCAGGTATTACCTCACCTAATCCCTACGCTATACCGGGGAATGGCTTTCGCCGCCAGTCTATTAGCAATATTATTAGCTCATGAATTCGGTCATTATCTTGCTGCCCGCTACCACGGTTCGGCAGTAACCTTACCTTACTTCATTCCATTCCCATTCAGCCCATTTGGCACAATGGGGGCATTTATCCAGCTGAAAGAACCACCTAAGAACAAGCGCATTCTGCTCGATATTGGCATCGCAGGTCCGCTAGCTGGTCTTGTGATCGCGATTCCTGTATTGTTTCTTGGACTCTATCTCTCTCAAATCGATAAATTACCATTATTCTTGCCCCAAGGACAATCGATCAGTCTGGAAGGAAATTCATTACTTTATTTGCTGATGAAATACATCATATTTGGTGAATGGCTTCCTGCACCCGTAAACTTCGCAGGGCTTAATCCTGCAATTTATTGGCTGCGATATTTCTTCACCGGTCAACCTGCACCATATGGCGCAGTAGATGTATTGCTTCATCCCGTGGCATGGGCAGGTTGGGCTGGTCTACTAATCACTGCCCTCAACCTTATTCCAGCCGGACAGCTCGACGGGGGTCATATTTTATACGCACTGTTCGGGAAAAAATCGCGAGTGGTCCTGCCCTTTATCTTGATTGCCTTGATCATTCTGGGGACGGTATGGTCAGGTTGGTGGTTGTGGGCGTTCCTGATATTCCTTTTAGGTCGAGCTCATGCAGAACCTTTAGATCAAATCACCCCTCTGGATTCTCGCCGCAAAGCGCTCGCTATAATCGGGTTAGTGGTCTTCGTGTTGGTCTTCACACCCATCCCACTAAGTTTCTTCTCCTGAGAATACACATAATCTTCTAAGATCCGCTTACAGGAGCAATCTAAGACATTCTCTGGATGTTTATTTAAGGGCGAGCCTCGATGAATACTTTAACTTCATTGATTTGAGGACCGAGACTATAAACAATGAGAGAAAATTCTTGGCTATCTCCAGGTTCAATCGGTTCAATTTCTTCAATCTTACGAATTCCAACCACCCGTCCTTCAGCATCGTAGGCAATTGCCGCTATCCACACCAGGCTACCAGGTAAGCTCTTCTTTGGTATGCCAAATGTTCCATTCACCTCGGCTTGCATATTATCATCAGATAAATCCACCTGTTCCATTTCCAGCCAAGCATTTAAATATCGATCGTCATTTTTTGGAACTATTTGGGCAGTGATCAATTCCCCAAACGCGGTAATTTCGTCCGTTTGACTTCCCGGGAAGAACACAACCAATGGGATAGCTTCATCCACCGGCACCAGGTTCAGAGCTGCGATGCCAATCCCATCGGCGATCATTTCTCCAGTCTGGTTGTATAAAACAATTCGAGCAGAAATATTCTCCAAGGGGCGGGAACGGTCATTGGTCACAACCAAGAAACACCAAACACCGTCTGGGGCAGCATAGCAATCTGGAGTCGTTGTTGTTACAGGTAATGGGGTCGCAGTCATCGGGACGGCAGGGATTATTTCTCCAAGGGGAATTACCAAGACTGTTCCTACCGAGAGCAGCCTCGGGTTTACTTCTGGATTTACAGAAAGAAGATCCTCAAGGTCAATGCCATTTCTCAGAGCTATCGCCAACATCGTGTCCCCTTCGACAACAGTGTATCTAATTGGCGTTGGTGTCGGAGAAGGAGGGTTGGTTGGCGTCAAGACAGTGGGTTCACTCAAGGTTGTTACCTGCTTGGGTGTTGGACTCGAATATGGAATTAAGTCAATTTGAGGGGTTGCGGAAGGCGTGAGTGAGGGTTGGTTTTGTGCACAACTCACCACCCCGAGGAGGAGTAATGGAATAAAACTTAAACGCATCCTTAAACTCAAGCCTTTTACGTTCAACATGGCCGAAATTATAACCCAGCGGATTGACCTTACAGTTATATGAGGTAGCCTGCTCTCGCCTTGTCTGATAAACCTTGCTATGCTATATTCAGCTTCGAGGTTCGCTATGGCGGATGACAAAATGCTTCAAGAAGCAATAGAAGCTGTAGCAAAAGGTCAACGCGAGCGCGCCCGCGATTTGTTGACCCGTTTGCTACGCGCGAACCAAGCCAATCCGAAATACTGGCTTTGGATGAGCTCGGTTGTGGATTCTACAAAAGAGCGAACTTATTGCTTCAATAACGTGCTTCGATTAGAGCCCAATAACCGGGCAGCAAAACTTGGTTTGGTTTTAGATGGGGCCGAGATACCCGATGATGCGTTAATTCCGACACCACTAGTTCCCCGCAAATGGTCAGATGCCTTTCAAAAAAGATCACAAGAAACCGGTCCTGGGAAAATCATCCGCAGACTGGCTTACATTGGAGCAAGCGTTGTTGTTCTTGGGTTAATAATGATCGGCTTCATCAGCCCTCGCTTGAGGTCATACGGATATTTCGGTGGTATTCAGCTCACCGTCACACCCCATTTTGAAACCCTCGTAGCTACTTCTACTCTTCTCCCAACCAATACGCCGCGCGTGGTTACCCCCACTCCAACTTTCATCGGTCCAACTCCTTTGTGGATGTTCCTCGAGGCTACCTATACCCCAACACCACTCTATGTAAATACGCCACACCCGGCCAGCGAGGCTTACCGGGCTGGGATTCGCGCTTTCAACAATGGGAATTATGATGAGATGCTGATTTTTATGGAGCAGGCCACACAATCAGAGCCTCAATCTGCCGATACCCATTTCTATGTCGGTGAAGCTAACCTGTTATTAAATAATCCGGAAAGCGCTTTATATGCTTACGATAAAGCGATTGAGGCTAATCCCAACTTTGCCCCAGCATACCTCGGTCGAGCGAAAGCGATGGCTGCCATTGATCCAGAATTTGATATTGAGGGCGACTTAACCCAAGCAATTGAACTCGACCCTTCCCTAGCCGCTGCCTATCTGGAACTGATCGCATACCGTTTATCGGTTAGTGATCATAAAAATGTATTGGAAGACCTTGAGATCGTTGAGCAATTAATCCCAGATTCACCTCTGGTCTATCTTTACCGGTCGCAAGTTCTCCTTCAACTAGAAGAGTTTGAGCAAGCTTTAGAAGCAGCTCAACTGGCCTATGAGCTTGATGAAACGATATTAGAGGTCTATCTAACTTTAGGAAATCTAAATTTACAAGCTGGGAATCCTGACCAGGCAAGCCATTTCCTGGATATATATCTCCGCTATGTCAGAGATGATGCAGAAGCCTGGGCAACTTATGGTCGGGCAGTATTTGAAAGTGGAGACAACTTCGAACAAGCAATGCAGGCGCTTGACCTGGCATTGATTCTTGATGAAAACTCCTTCAATGCCCTGCTTTATAGAGGGCTCACCTACTTGGAGATAGGTGAGGGACAATTGGCCGTTAACGATTTGTTTATCGCCCGAAATTTTGACCGCGATTCTTTTGAAGCAAGTTTATCTTTGGCCCGCGCTTTACACCTTGCAGAACGGATTGACGACGCAATTAGTCAATTCACAGGAAGTGAACAACTTGTGATATCTGACGACCAACAAGCTGAGGTATACTATTGGCGCGCCCAGGCGTATCACTCTTCTGGAGAATACATATCAGCTGCCAATGATTATCAAGCCTTGCTTGATATGCCTGAGGGAACTGCAGCAGAAGCATGGACTGAATTTGCGCAAGAATACATACTCAAGTTGACACCAACTCCAACTATGACACCTTCTCCTCCCAATACATCGACAATCAACTTGCCGACTTCAACGTCGACTGTAACCCCCACTGCAAGCCCAACATCAACTCCACGACCAACTGCAACACCAAACCCAAGACGTTAAACTAATAAATGGCATAAATTAATGCCAACGACTGCAAAAACAAATCCATCACTCTTCGTATTTCTATTGACCATTACGAGCATTGTCTCGCTAGTACTCGCCACCCTGATCTCCCCCCCAACATTAACGCTATATCTTCCGTTTATTATCCTGGCCTTGTTCATTGCTCTCCTGGTTCTTTTCCCACTTGAGCTGCTGAACAACAGGTTTTACCTAATTCAAATAATCGTATTCACCGGTGGGATTTTATACGGGGTCAGCTTGGCGAGTTGGGCATGTGTGCTGGGAATTGGAACAGTGACTGGAATCCAGTTATTACGACCGCACAAAGTCAATCGCGATCATTCCACCAGACAATCTACCATCATTGATGCATCATTAAACCTCAGTCTAAACTTGGTAGCACTTGTTCTGGCATTTTCATTTTTTAGTATTGCTAATGGAATTGAATCGATTATTGTCGATGGATACCCAAACTGGGTTGCGGTTCTTGGAGCAGGCTTCTTATTCGGTTTCCTCCACGGTTCACTTTACACAATTGGATCCCGTTTATTATTCAATAAGGGATCAATAAAAGCAGGATGGGATATTCTTGCACTCATTTCAATCGAAATCCTGCCTCTCTTCCTGGGATTTACGACATTTCTTCTATACCCCATTCTGGAAAATGGCTCACTGGTTGTATTAGGAGTATCAACTTTCGCGATAGCTTTATTGCTGCATTATCTCAGCGCCCCTCGCAAAGACCTTGAACGCCGTATCCAGGAATTATCTGCATTAGATGAGATCAGCAAAGCGCTCAGCTCGAATATTGATCTCGAAAAGCTGCTCAAGGCAATCCAGGTCCAGGTTACAAATTTATTAAATGTTGATAACTTTTATGTAGCGTTGCTCGATCCGGTCGATCAACAATTATGGTACCCCCTGGCTGTGAAAAATGGCGACAGGCAAAATTGGCCCCGGCGTCCATTAACAGACCGTCTCACAGACAGGGTAATCCTGGAAAGTAAGGCGATCTTGCTGCCACACCATGCTGGTCAGCAAATTGCAGATATCGGATTACCGTCCAGTGAAGATGCCCCCTATGCATGGATTGGAGTTCCACTGATCACATCCAGGGAAACCATTGGATGTCTTGCCCTCTTCTCATTAACCTCTGATGTCGAATTTACACCGGATGATCTGAATGTTCTTAGTATTCTATCTGGTCAAACAAGTGTTGCTATCGAGATCGCCTTGCATAATGCTTTATTGTCCTCCGATATCACGATCGGGCGGGATAGGTTAACTACAGTCCTAAATTCTGTTCAAGATGGTCTTCTATTGTTAAACCTGAATGGGACAATCACCCTGGTGAATGAGGCAGTCCTGACTTTAACTGGCTACCCACAAAGTGAATTTATGGGAAGGGAATTGAAGGAATTACCTCCCACTGTTATTCAAACCCTCGGTTATCCAGTTGATGAAATTGATCATTTAATGGAGCACATCAGTCAAGAACAAGAATCAGCTGTGGGTGATGCCGTATACCAGCTGGAAAACCATTCAACTGAAAAAGTAATCGAAAGATCTATTATCCCAATCCTAAGCAAATCAGACAACCCCAGTGATTGGATAATCTTGCTCAGAGATATCACCGAAGAATATAACTTGAAACAGGCACAGGATCTAATCAGCGAGACTCTCGTGCATGACTTGCGCTCACCCCTAAGTTCAACAATTAGTGCCTTAGATGTAATTCAAGATTCATTGGCCAATGGCGATCCAGCAGGAATCGTTGAGCCTTCGATCCAGATCGCTCAACGGAGCTCTCGTCGAGTGTTGGCCATGGTGGAATCCATTCTTGAAATCACGCGCATGGAGTCTGGCAAGATCGATTTATTGCTATCGGAAATAATCATCAATTCGATCGTTGACCAATCAATTTCAGAATTTAATACGGTCGCACTGGAATATAAAGTCTCAATCGATAAAGATCTCGATGATGACTTACCTCCTGTAAACATGGACCAGGAAAAAATTCATCGCGTGCTCAACAATTTGATCGATAATGCATTGAAGCATACCCCTGAAAATGGACAGATATTGATCTCAGCTCGACACCGGGATGATGAGATGGTAGAACTTCAGGTAAGTGACAGCGGACCTGGAATTCCCGAGGAGTACCGGCAGAGAATATTTGAACGTTTCGTCCAGGTTCCTGGAATACCGAGTCGAAAGCGAGGTTCAGGATTAGGATTGACCTACTGCCGCCTGGCAGTCGAGGCGCACGGGGGAGAAATCTGGGTTGATGATCGACCTGGTGGTGGCAGCCAATTCATTTTTTCACTGCCAATTTCAGGGCAAATTAATAAAGAAGGTCAGGATGGGGGTTAAAATTACTTGAATATCCTCAATCATTGTCATGTTAGTTAATGGAAATATTCGGGGGAGGTAAAGCTTTCTACGGCCAAATTCTTTGCAGATAAGGTAAATTGGAGAGATATTAACATATTTCTATTGCTTCGAACCTTGCACATGGGATTATTGCGCGCTATAATTTCTTGCTAATGGGAAATATTTTGATTCACAGCGGTGCTGAGTTACCTAATGCCGACCTATACTTACCAGTGCGATAACTGCGGTGTACGATTTGAACGTCACCAAAAATTCTCTGAAAAGCCTCTAGCAATTTGTCCAGAGTGTTCAAAAAAAACGCTGCGTAAAATCTTCACACCTGTCGGAATAGTATTCAAAGGCTCAGGTTTTTATGCAACTGATCACCGATCACCGTCGGGGGTCTCACGCAAGAATGGAAGCACTAAAGAGGAAACTGACAGCAAATCAGATAAAGTGAGTGAGGGGACCGAAAAGAAGGAATCCAAAGAGGAAACTAAGAAGAAATCCGAATAGGTTCTCGCTCAATTGCCTATCAGAATTGTATACCAATCGTAAGGCGTCTCCAGTTGTGGAGACGCCTTTTTTTGATACAATCAAGCAATAAATATTTTGATTCTTGGAAATTTCGCAATGGTTTTAGGTAATTAGATTTTCCACTATGACTATTGGTGACAAGCTCCTCGGCCAGGACTCGAACCTGGAACCTAGCGGTTAACAGCCGCGCGCTCTGCCGAATTGAGCTACCGAGGAAAATAGCGTATGGATTATATACACAAGCCGAAGGCATGTCAAGGCGATTTAGCGATGGAACAGTATTCAAGGAATGGCAGACCAGATTTATTGAAAATTTGCGACTCATTGGTATTAGGATCACGAGGCGACTATGGCGATCAAAGGTAATCTGTCCGAGTTCACACTGACTCAATTGCTCAATTTAATAAACCTGGCACAAAAGTCCGGGACGTTGGTGGTTGAGGGTTCAAACGAAGCTGTAGAGGTATTTTTCACCAATGGAAAGCTGGCCTATGCACAAAATGAGCAAGAAGATAGCAGTCTTGTAGGGATTTTGCATAAATCAAAACTTTTATCGTCTAGCCAGTACCAAGGAATAAAAGCCAATGGGAATGGAATGAGTGATAAGGAATTGGGATTACTGTTGATAAATGCCAATTATTTCAGCCAACAAGACATTCTTTCAAGTTTGCAGTCACATTTTGTGGATGTTGTTAATCGCCTATTTACCTGGATGGAGGGCATGTTTCAGTTCAAAACTGACATCTCCCCACCGGAAGATAAGATCACAGTTCGGGTAAACCTGGAAAACATCATCCTTGAAGGGTCTCGTCAAATCCAGGAATTAGAACACCTGGAAGAAGAAATTCCAAGCCTGGAGATTGGGGTGAAGTTCGTCGATCGCCCAGGGGCAAATGTCTCAAATCTTAGACTCAGTTCTGAGGAATGGCAGGTGATCCCTTACGTCGATCCCAAAAACACAATCAGACAAATAGCTCAGGTGACGAATTTAAGCGATCTGGAAATTCGCCAGGTGGTCTACAGCCTTGTCCAGGCGGGGATAGTTGAAATGGTGCGGACCGTCTCTTCCGAGGGCACACCACCCCCATCCAGGCTCCCAGATCCAATTGCCAAAGGGACCAAGGAAGAAGGAAAATCATTAATCTTTCGAATTATTGACCGCATCCGTTCATTGTAGTTTTATCGGAATTTGGGTATGCAAACTTTAAAAATGGTCGTCACCGGTCCGTTTAATGCCGGGAAAACAGAATTTATTCAGTCGGTAAGTGAAATCGATGTGGTTTCAACCGAACGGAAAATATCGTCTGAGATAGAACGGATAAAAGAGACAACCACGGTAGCTATGGATTTTGGTCGTATCTCAATTGATAATGAGATGGTCTTGTATTTGTTTGGCACTCCTGGACAAAAGAGATTCGATTTTATGTGGGAGATCCTTTCAGAGGGCATGCTTGGATTTGTTGTAATCGTGGATAGCACTCGCCCGGAAACATTTCGTGAGGCCAGAAAAATTTTGGAAACATTTCGGGCATATGCTCCCACACCATACGTAGTTGCAGCCAATAAACAAGATTGCGAGGATGCTTGGGAGATCGACGACATGCGGATCGCTTTACGACTAAATCCAGAAATAAAACTTCTTGAATGCGTCGCAACCCGCAAAGATTCTGTAAAAACGGTGTTACTGGAACTTTTATACAGCATATTGGCTGAATTAGAGACCATCGATCTCCAACTTACCTATTAGGGAAGATAGGGACTTATGTCATCACTGATCACAGATCAAGGAAGTGTTCATTACGAGGTATTTGGGCGCGGTCGTCCTGTGATTCTTTTGCACGGTTGGCTGGAATCTTGGGGTCTTTGGCAGGAAACCATGGACTACCTGGGGAAATCCTATCGCACTTATGCAATAGATTTTTGGGGATTTGGTGAATCTGATAATAAACGTGAATCATTCACAATTCCAGATTTCGTTGATTTAGTAAATCAATTTATGGAACAACTTGGGATTTCGCGTGCCCCTCTTGTCGGTCACTCGATGGGTGGGACAGTGAGCCTCTCAGTGGCCATAAACCATCCTGAGAGAGTAAGTAAAGTTGTGGTAATCGGTTCACCGGTTGAAGGGTCATCGTTATCGATCTTATTGAAATTAGCAAGTTTCCGTTTGATCGCAAGACTTGTTTACAAAATGATGGATCAATTAAAACTTGGCATTCGCATAGCAGCTCCAATAATCACCAGGGAAAGTCAATGGCCAGCAATGATCAACAAAGATCTCAACCAGGTCACTATGGAATCCTTCTTACTGAGCATATCTTCACTTCGTCAGACAAATCTAACTCCCTACCTTGCCCCGATCTACCAACCAGTATTAGGGATGTATGGAGATCGGGATGTGATTGTGAACCCCAACCAATGGAGTTTGTTAGATACATATCTCAAGCGAGTCCAGATTGCTAGGTTCAATCGGGCGGGTCATTTCATTATGCTGGACGAACCCCATCAATTCAAGTCTATCCTGAAGGAATACCTGGATAGCCACTAGAGATAACCGAATTAGTTAAATAAATTACCGGTAAAATGAGATGCTCAAGATTATCATCCAAGACCCAAATTATATAAATCCATTCAACGAGCGGGCACGCGATCTCCGCATCCAGAATAAACCACTTTGGTTAATTCAGCGCGATGTTTTAGCGCAATATATTGATCAGGAATTGGAGCTTCCGCTGGGCGAGCCATTCCCAAATATTGAACAACCCTGCCTTGCATACAGGGATAACCTATATTTTGATTCTGCCTTTATCAAAGCTTTTTTGGTAGCAGCAAGGCGAATTAATGGGCCGTGCCGGGCAGCTTTCTCTACCAACGACAATGCATTTCGAGAACATGCACTTCCCCTCTCAACTTCTTACACCTTACAAAATGATCTATATCTGGCTGACCTTTGGTATTACCCTGATGGGATAGTTGAAGATTGCGAACCTGTGATCATCGACATGATGGCGCATGAAGCCGGGAGCTATCACGTTCCTCCTTATATCTCCTTCGGTCGTCAAGATCTGATCTTTCAAGTACCAATCCGCAGTATGCTGGCCATAGATTCCTGGGTGCATGTTTTCATAGCAGATGTAGTTTTTGGGCTATTCAAGCGTGGCTTACGGTTCGAGGAGCAGTTAAAACGAGATCCTCTCTACAAATTACGTATTTTAAGCAAAGCGCTCTATGAAGGAAAACAAGTCCTGGAATGCTCCGAGCTGGTCAAAGTAGGCCGAAATTGCACTATCGATCCCCGAGCTGTGATTCATGGTCCAACTACAATTGGCGACAATGTGACGATAAATGCTGGCGCTATTATCGAAAACTGCATCATTGGGGACAATGTAAATATTTCACAAGACTGCCAGCTGATGCTATCGGTAGTTGGTGATGGATCATTTCTCCCCTTCCGGGCATCCCTCTTCATGAGCACATTCATGGAAAACAGCATGGTCGCGCAGAACACGTGCTTACAAATGTGCGTTGTGGGTAGAAATTCTTTCATTGGGGCTGGTTCGACATTTACCGATTTTAACTTAATCCCAACTCCAATTCACGCTCGAGATGGAAATGATGTGCTTAAAGTTGCCAATCGACCAATTCTGGGAGGTTGTGTTGGTCATAATTGCCGCTTGGGTTCCGGAATGATCATCTTTCCAGCACGCACAATAGAATCAGACGTTGTCCTCTTGGCTTCCCGTGAACGTCGTGTCATCGAAAAGGATGTTTCCTATGAAGAAAGCGATCACCATCATTTACCGTATGCTGGACTCCATACCAGACTTTACCCCAGAAACGGAAATGGGAAATTCCAATCCTGGAATATCCTCCAGGAGAACATCACCTCCAATTTGAGAGATACAAGATAAGTTAATAATTTAAGATTAAGATTGCTTTAACCTGGAGGCAAATATGTCCAAATCACGATTACTTATAGTAGAAGACGACATCGACATCGCCAATATGTTGGAAATTTATTTTGGTGGACTCCACTATGAAGTCGATATTGCCTCTCGTGGTTCTGAGGCTTTGGATAAGACACGCCAGAGACTTCCCCACTTGATAGTGCTGGATATTATGTTGCCTGATATCGATGGATATGAGGTGTGCAGGACACTCCGCACACAGACCCGCACCAGGCATATCCCTGTGATTTTCCTAACTCAAAAAGATGAACGCAGTGATAAGTTGCAAGGATTGGAATTAGGCGCTGATGATTACATCACCAAGCCATTTGACATTGAAGAATTGAGATTGCGTGTTTACAACGCGATCGCTCGGTCAGAACGAGAGAGTTTAACCGAACCTCACACTAATCTTCCTTCGGGACAGCTTATTGAAGACCAGCTTCGCCAGATAATCCACAAGGATGGTTGGGCACTTATTGATATTCGTCTCAACCATTTTGACGATTTTAAGGAAGCGTATGGTTTTGTAGCCAGCGATAACGTTCTCCGATTTACAGCCATGCTGATCGGAGAAATGGTTGATGATTTTGGGACGATCAATGACTTCGTTGGACATACCGGCAGCGATCACTTCATAATCATCACTACGGAAGAATGTTCCTGGTCCTTGAGAGATAACTTGAAAGAGCGATTCTCTGAAGAAATCCTCACCCATTACAACTATTTGGACCGCCAGCAGGGACATATAAAATATTCCGGAGACGGTGGAGCACCTGAACAAAGCCCCGTGATTTCGATAAGTATTGGGGTGGTTTCACCATCTGAACACGAGTTCACTGATATCCGCGAGATCACCGAGTTAGCCTCGGATGCTCGTCGCCGGGAAAATGTTTGACACCATGATCGATGTATCATCCTTGAGCTTGAGTATTACCCTCATATTATCTGGATTGATCTTTTGCAGCTTGTTACCTCAGCTGTTAACCATAGTGAGGCGAGCAAGGCACAAGGATATTATTATCGGTAATTCATTGTTAAAGTTACATCTCCCAAATCATTATGAGGCATATTTTCTGGTTGAGTCAGGTGGAAGAATCATCTACTCCAATCCAATGGTCAGGGAGATGTTTGGACTGAATGGTAAGAAAGCAAATCTGGAGTTTTTAGCCTCCACAATACAGCCCAGCGAATCTTTCTTCGCATTATGCTCCCAGGAGGGAAAAGCCCGATTTAATCTCGGCAAGCGCTTGTTAGAAGGCAAATCCTATTTAATTCCCCATGATTCATCCGAGGCAATGTTGGTCTCATTCAGGAAAATAGACCTTGGTGATTACAACCAACAAAGTTCATCGAGACCTCACTCAGAGCAATTCACCTCCAGCAAAATACTAGACACACCAGATCCAGAGCATACCCACCTATTCGGGGTTGATCTGCAAAATGTCTACAAGAAAGATGAGACTTTGCTGTCAACCAAGGACCTTGAAAATAGAGTCCAGCAGCGTACCCACCAGCTGCAGATGGAACACCAGCGTACAGAGACGCTGCTGCGGATCATGACGGAATTATCCTCGAGCCTGGATTTCGAGAAAATTTTACAACGCACATTGGGGATAATAAATGAAGTCATCGGTGCAAGCCATGCAACTTGCATGGTATTGCAGCCTGGCAATACCAAATTACGTCACCTGGTTACAGTTGGATATTCGAATCCTACCCCACCAGGAGGCATGCCATCCGCTCTGAACATGAAACAAGGTCTGGTTGGTTGGATCATGTCAAATCGCAAGGCAGTGTTGATAGACGATGTTCTGGAGGACGAACGTTGGATCCAGCTTCCGAACACCTGGTACCACCACCGAAGTGCCATTGGTGCCCCCATAATCATCGGGGATCAACTGCTTGGCGTCCTGCTCCTTTACTACCCTGAAGTTGGTCACTTTTCTGAAGAACAACTTGATTTAATCCAGGCTGCAGCCAACCAGATGGCAATTGCAATAAAAAATGCTCAGCTATTTCACCTGACCCGTGAACAGAAAGAGGAGTTGAGTTCGCTCCTTAGAGATCAGAGGATTGAAACCAGTCGCTCTCGTTCAATTCTTGAGGCGATAGCGGATGGTGTTCTGGTAACCGACCAGCGTGGGGAAATTACACTATTCAACCATTCAGCAGAAAGTATGCTTGAGTTAAAACGGGCTGAAGTTATCGGCAAGTCAATTGATCATTTTTCCGGATTATTTGGGGGCTTTGCAAGCGCGTGGATAGATACGATTAAAACCTGGATGGATGAACCAATTTCCTTCAATCCAATGAACACCTTCTCAGAACAGGTGAGCATAGATAATGGCAGCGTTCTATCCGTACACCTTGCTCCTGTGATGAACAATGATGAATTCTATGGAACTGTCTCTGTTTTTAGAGATATCAGCCATCTAATTGAGGTTGACCGCCTGAAGTCTGAATTCGTTGCCACTGTGAGCCATGAATTACGCACTCCGATGACCTCGATCAAAGGTTACGTTGATATCTTGCTCATGGGAGTTGCCGGAGACCTGACTGAGCAGCAGTTACGATTCCTTTCAGTTGTTCAGGATAATACCCAACGACTGACAATATTGGTAAATGACCTGCTTGATCTATCCCGAATCGAAGCCGGACAGGTCAGTTTGACCCTCCAACCTCTTGATCTCCATGATCTGGTGGAGGAGGTGATGGATGAAATCGAGCGCCTCTCTGTAACAGACGATAAATCAATGCGCTTTAATGTCGATATACCGATCGATTTGCCACGCATCACAGGCGACCCTGAAAGAGTCCGCCAAATCTTGGTAAATCTTTTGGGTAATGCCTATAATTACACCCAATCGGAGGGGCAGATTAACTTACGAGCCACATGTGTTGGAGAAGAAATCCAGGTGGATATTCAAGACAATGGTATTGGCATTCCACCAAAGGAACAAAATCATATCTTCGATCGCTTCTATCGTGGTGACAACAATCTGGTTATCGCTACGGCTGGTACAGGATTAGGATTGAGTATCGTTAATAAGTTGATCAACATGCATAATGGTCGAATTTGGGTTCAGAGCAGTGGGATCCAAGGTGAAGGGAGTATTTTTTCATTTACCTTACCAATTTATGACTTTTCACAGCATGCATTAACTGTGAGTGAGGATTATGCAGAAAATCTTAATCGCTGAAGATGAACGCGATATCTTGGACCTGATAATGTTCACTTTACAATTTGGTGGATACGATGTTATCCCGACCTCTAATGGGGCAGATGCATTAGATATGGTTCACAAAGAACAACCCGATTTGATTTTGCTCGATGTCCGTATGCCGCGTATGTCGGGTTATGAAGTTTGTAAACAGATCAAGGCTGAAGATGATACCCGTGATATTCCGGTCGTATTTCTTTCAGCAAAAGGTCAAGAGGCTGAGGTAACAACAGGTTATGAAATGGGAGCTGTAGATTACATCCTCAAACCTTTTGCTCCAGATCAACTCCTTGAAAGGCTCGACAATATCCTCAGTGATCAGGAAGTGTAGATGGAGGAAAGTCTACACATAACAAATAAACTCAAGTTAAGGTGGGGATAAGTGGCATCAGATGAGCGTAATTTTCCTGAATAATGCTATCGTACATTACGAGGTTTTAGGCCGCGGAAAACCTGTGATCTTCTTGCACAGCTGGATTGGATCCTGGCGTTATTGGATTCCAAGCATGCAATTCGCTTCAACCAATTTTCGAGCATATGCGATTGACTTTTGGGGGTTTGGCGCAACGAATAAGGTGCCATCCAGGTATTCATTGGAGCAACAGGTTGTTCTTCTCAATGATTTTATTGAATACCTAGGTGTGGGAAGTTTTTCACTGGTCGGGCATGGACTAGGGGGAATTGTCGGCATCTATTATGCAGCTGATCATCCAGAGTCAGTAGAGAGACTCATGGTAATCAGCTTCCCCATGGGCATGCAGAGTGCCAATTCACGTCTCTCTTCAATGTCGCCTGAAGAAGCGGCGGATTGGTTAATAGGTCAGAACCCCCCGAATACTGAATCCAAAGAAGATGCCAGAAAAGCCGATCCTCAAGCTATATCCACAGCATTAAATAATTACACCCAGGTCAATTGGCGGCAGTTAATCAACCGGGTACCTGTGTCATCAATCTGGATCCATGGTCAAAACGATCAGGCAATCAGCAATCCCACAGGTGAACAGCTGACCAATTTACCTGAATTATCCGATCACCTTACCTTCAGTGATTCGGGACATTACCCGATGCTCGATGAGCCCAGCAAGTTCAACCGATTACTAAATAAATTCTTGGAACTTTCTCCTGGAGATGATCCTCGCATGTTAGACATCAAACCAATGTGGAAAAGACGGGTGCGATAGGTTCTTCGATAGGTTCTTCT